>NZ_LWRX01000221.1:0-5140 GCF_001683835.1 Ralstonia sp. RL
CCTGCAGGTGAAGTGGATTCCGCAGGGCTGGCAGTGGGTCGATCCCGAGAAGGAATTCAAGGCGATGTTGCTCGCCATCCGCGCGGGCCTGATGAGCCGTTCGGAAGCGATCTCGGCCAACGGCTACGACGCCGAAGACGTCGACCGCGAGATCGCCGCCGACAACCAGCGCGCCGACGACCTCGGCTTGATCTTCGATTCCGACCCTCGCCATACGTCGAAGGACGGCGCGAATGTGCGTGATGGGGCGGAACCCAACCGCAACGCCGTCACACCCGACGCCACCGGCGGCGACTCCATCGCCTGACCGCTTTCCCCGAAGGATTCCCATGACCGTGCTGCCTCACCTGGCGGCGCGCCTGTTCGGCGTGCCGCTGGCGATCCATCGCCCGAAACTCGACGTCATCCTATCCGTGCTCGGCGCACGCATCGGCCTCGCCGATCTCGCCGCGCCTATGGGCTACACGCCAGCGGCGCGCGCGCCGGCGCCGGTCAGCGGCAAGGTCGCTGTCATCCCGATCTACGGCACGCTGGTGCGCCGCACCTCGGGCCTCGAAGCCGAATCGGGTCTCGCCAGCTACACCGGCATCGCCGCGCAACTGGACGCCGCTCTGGCCAGCCCCGAGGTCGCTGCGATCTTGCTCGACATCGATTCACCGGGCGGCGAGTCGGGCGGCGTGTTCGATCTGGCCGACCGCATCCGCGCGGCGTCGCAAGTGAAGCTCGTCTGGGCCGTGGCCAACGACATGGCGTTCTCGGCGGCCTACGCGCTGGCGTCCGCCGCCACCCGCGTGTTCGTCGCGCGCACCGGCGGCGTCGGTTCGATTGGCGTCATCGCCATGCACGTCGATCAGTCCGTCAAGGACGCCAAAGACGGCGTTCGCTACACCGCCGTGTTCGCGGGCGAGCGCAAGAACGACCTCAACCCGCACGAGCCGATCTCCGACGAGGCCCACGCCGTCCTCAAGGCCGAGGTGGATCGCGTCTATGACCTGTTCGTCGAGACGGTCGCGCGCCATCGCGGCCTCGACGCGGACGCCGTTCGCGCCACTGAAGCGGGCCTGTTCTTCGGCTCGAACGCCGTCGCCGCCGGTCTGGCCGATGCCGTCGGCGGCTTCGACGACGCGCTCACACAACTCACGCAATCGCTTTCCCCTCTCCCGACTCAGGTGGCTCCGGCCAGCCAAGCGGGCTTTCTTCGCAACCACCAGATGGAGTCTTCCATGAATGATCGAACCAACCCCGCTGCTGCTGATCGGCCTCTTGCTGATCCTGCTGGCAGTCCTTCTCAATCGGCCACCACCACGGCAATGACCGTGGCCGACGCCGTCGAAATCGCTCAGACCTGCACCTTGGCCGGGCGCACCGACTTGATCGCGGGCTTCCTCGAAGCCAACGACTCGCCCGCGAAAGTGCGCAGCCAACTGCTCGCGGCGCAGGCCGAAGCCAGTCCCGAAATCACCAGCCGCATCGCACCCGATGCCGCGCGCCCTGCGGCCGGCAATCCGCTGATCGAGGCCGCCAAGCAGATCGCGGCGGCATCCACCAAGAAGGAGTTCTGAAATGTCCGTTCTCGCCGAACCGCTGAACCTGGGCGACCTGCTGAAGTACGAGGCGCCCAACCTGTACTCGCGCGACCGCGTCACCGTGGCCGCAGGCCAGAACCTGCCGCTGGGTACGGTGCTCGGCATCGTTACCGCCACCGGTAAGTACAAGCAGCTCGATCCGTCCGCCGAGGACGGCACGCAGGTCGCCGCAGGCGTTCTGCTGCAAGCCTGCGACGCCGCATTGATCGACCGTGATGACGGCCTCGTCGTCGCACGCCACGCCATCGTCGCCCACCACGCACTCGCCTGGCCCGACGCCATCACCACTGCCGAACAATTCGCCGCCATCGCGCAACTGAAGGCGCTGGGCGTGCTCGTTCGTCAAGGAGCCTGACCATGAACAACCCCTTCAGCAATCCCGCCTTCTCGATGGCCGCGCTGACCGCCGCCATCAACATCCTTCCCAACCGCTACGGGCGTCTGGAAGAACTGAACCTGATGCCGGCGAAGCCCGTGCGCCAGCGCCAGATCGTCGTCGAGGAAATGAACGGCGTGCTCAACCTGCTGCCCACGCTGCCCCCGGGTTCGCCCGGCACGGTCGGCGTGCGTGGCAAGCGCAAGCTGCGCTCCTTCGTCGTGCCGCATATTCCGCACGACGACGTGGTGCTGCCCGAAGAGGTGCAAGGCACCCGCGCCTTCGGTTCGGAAACCGAAACCGAGACGGTCGCAGGCGTGATTGCACGCCATCTGGAGACGATGCGCAACAAACATGCGATCACGCTGGAGCACCTGCGCATGGGTGCGCTCAAGGGCGTGATCCTCGATGCGGACGGCTCGGTGCTCTACGACCTGTTCGACGCCTTCGAGATCACGCAGCAAACGGTAGCCTTCGAGCTGGGCACGGCGGGCACCAACGTTAAAGCCAAATGCACCACGGTGCTCGCGACCATCGAGGAGAACCTCAAAGGCGAGTTCATGAACGGCGTCCATTGCCTGTGCTCGCCGGAGTTCTTCGCCGCGCTCACCGGTCACGCCAAGGTCGAGAAGGCGTTCGAGAACTGGCAGAACGGGGCCATCCTCATCAACGACGTGCGTCGCGGCTTCACCTACGGCGGCATCACCTTCGAGGAGTACCGGGGCCAGGCCACCGATGCCAGTGGCACCGCGCGCCGCTTCATCGCCGCTGGTGAGGCCCATGCCTTCCCGCTGGGCACCATCGACACCTTCGGCACCTACTTCGCGCCGGCGGACTTCAACGAGACCGTCAACACGGTCGGCCAGCCGCTGTACGCCAAGCAGGAACCGCGCAAGTTCGACCGTGGAACCGATCTGCACACGCAGTCCAACCCGCTGCCGATGTGCCATCGCCCCGGCGTGCTGGTCAAGCTGACGGTGGCGTAATGAACCTCGTCGAGCAGATCTACGAGGCGGCCACCAACGCCGGGCTCCTGAAGGACTGCCTCTGGCGTCCTTCGGACGGCACGACAGCGCAGCGCCACCCGGTCGGCTTTGCCGCTCCGGACGATACGGTGCTCGACGGCCTGAGCCTGAGCACCGAGTACGTGGTGACCTATCCCGCGTCCGTCTTCGTTGGGCTCGCACAGCGCGAGCCGGTCGAAATCGATGGCGTGACCTTCGTGGTGCGTGACATCCGGGCCGTGGGCGATGGTTCCGAGATGCGCGCGACCCTGACGAGGGTCTGAGCGATGGCAGGCAATTCGATCCGCGAACAGATCCTGCTCGCGGCGCTGGCGGCTGTCCGTCCGCATGCGGAAGGCTTAGGGGCAACGCTGCACCGCTCGCCCACGGTGGCCATCAGCCGGGAGCAATGTCCGGCGCTGGCACTGTTCCCCGAATCCGAGTCCATCACCGAACGTGCCAACGACCGCGTCACGCGCGAATTCACCGTCCGCGTCGTGGCGCTGGCCCGCGCCGTTCCGCCCGCCGTCCCGGAAACCGAAGCCGACCGGCTGCTCACCGCCGCCCACGCCGCCTTGATGGCGGACGGGAATCTCGGCGGGCTGTGCTTAAGCATCCGCGAGCAGGAATGCGAGTGGGAGGTGGAGGACGCCGACGCGGTCGCCGTGGCGCTTCCAGCGCGCTACCGCATCACGTACCGGACGCTGGCCAATGACCTCTCAACCCCTGGATGACCACCCATGACCCCACAACCGACACGTCTCGTTCTGACCCGCCCGCATACCCACGCGGGCAAGTCCTACGGGATTGGCGCCCGCATCGAGGTCGACGACGACACCGCCGAATGGCTGCTGGCGCACGACATTGCCACGCGCGACACCACGACGCCAGCCAAGCCCGCCCGGACTGAAACCGACCTTCCTCCCATTCAACGCAAGGAACCCAAGCCATGAGCACCTACGCCAGTTTCCAAGGGCGCGTCTTCCTCGGCAAGCGCGACACCGACGGCCTTCCCATCGAAGTGCGCTCGCCCGGCAACGTCGCCGAGCTGAAGCTCTCCCTCAAAACCGATGTGCTGGAGCACTACGAGAGCCAGACCGGCCAGCGCTCGCTCGATCACCGGATGGTCAAGCAGAAGTCCGCCACCGTGAACCTCACCATCGAGGAGTTCACCAAGGAGAACCTGGCGCTGGCCCTCTACGGCAACCACGTCGTGGGCACGCCGGGCACGGTCACCGCCGAACCGGTGGGCGGCGCAACGCCGACCCCGGGCGACCGCTACTTCCTGGCCCACCCGAAGGTGTCGTCTCTCGTCGTGGTGGATTCGGCGGCCACGCCTGCCACCCTGGCCCTGGGCGCGAACTACACCGCCGACACCGACTTCGGTGCCCTCCAGTTTCTGGATACCACCGGCTTCACCGCGCCGTTCAAGGCGAGCTACGCCTTCGGCGTCGCCACCGAGATCGGCATCTTCACGCAGGCGCTGCCCGAGCGTTACCTGCGCCTCGAGGGCATCAACACCGCGCAAGGCAACGCCAAGGTGCTGGTCGAGCTGTACCGCGTGGCCTTCGATCCGCTGAAGGAAATCTCCTTCATCTCGGACGAGTACAACAAGTTCGAGTTGGAAGGCTCGCTGCTGGCCGACACCACGAAGCCCTATGACGCGGTGCTCGGCCAGTTCGGCCGCATCGTGCAGCTCTGATGGGGGCCGCCATGAGTGACCTGGCAGCCCTGATTCCGCAAAGCATCGAACTGGTCATCGACGGTGAGCCGCTGGTCATCAAACCGCTGAAGGTCGGGCAGATGCCGAGCTTCCTGCGGGCGATCTCGCCGGTGATGCAGCAGCTCACCGCCAGCGAGATCGACTGGCTGGCGCTGTTCGGTGAGTGCGGCGACGACCTGCTATCGGCCATCGCCATCGCGGTCGGCAAGCCCCGCGCGTGGGTCGATGAGCTGGCCGCCGACGAAGCGATCCTGCTGGCGGCCAAGGTGATCGAGGTGAACGCCGATTTTTTTACCCGGACGGTGATCCCGAAGCTCGACGGTCTGTTCCCGGCGGCGAAGCTGCCGCCCGTGACGGCTGTTGGTTCGACACCGTCCAGCACCTGATCGAACACGGGCACCGCCTGCCCGACATCCTCGACTACACCCTGGCGCAGGTGCGCGGCTTCGTC
>NZ_LWRX01000055.1:0-2498 GCF_001683835.1 Ralstonia sp. RL
GAAAGGGAGATGAACCACCAAGGTTCAAACAAGCAAACCACCAACACATCCAAACCAAGGAGATCCCTCACCATGGCAAACAATCTCAACCTCGGTTTCATCGGCCTCGGCATCATGGGCGCCCCCATGGCCGGTCATCTGCGCGCCGCCGGCCACACGCTCTTCGTGCACGACGTCAACCCGGCACCCGCCGCGCTGGTGGAAGCCGGCGTGACGGTCTGCACGAGCGCAGAAGAAGTCGCCAAGCGTGCCGACATCATCTTCATCATGGTGCCGGACACCCCGCACGTTGAAGCCGTGCTGTTCAGCGAGAAGGGTGTCGCCAAGGCGCTGAAGGATGCCGGCAAGGACGCTGCTGCCAGCAAGATCGTCGTCGACATGAGTTCGATCTCGCCGATCGCGACGAAGGACTTCGCAGCCCGCATCAACAAGCTCGGCGCGCAATACCTGGATGCTCCGGTGTCGGGCGGCGAAGTGGGCGCGAAGGCCGCATCGCTGACGATCATGGTGGGCGGGGAGCAGGCTGCGTTCGACCGCGTGGCACCGCTGTTCCAGCTGATGGGCAAGAACATCACGCTGGTGGGCGGCAACGGCGACGGCCAGACCACCAAGGTGGCCAACCAGATCATCGTGGCGCTGAACATCCAGGCCGTGTCCGAAGCGCTGCTCTTCGCATCGAAGGCCGGCGCCGACCCGGCGAAGGTGCGTCAGGCGCTGATGGGCGGCTTCGCGGCCTCGCGCATCCTGGAAGTGCACGGCGAGCGCATGGTCAAGCGTACGTTCGATCCGGGCTTCCGCATCGAGCTGCACCAGAAGGATCTGAACCTGGCGCTGCAAGGGGCGAAGACGCTGGGCGTGGCGCTGCCGAACACGGCCACCGCGCAGGAACTGTTCAACACCTGCGCCGCCAACGGCCTGGGCAAGCAGGACCATTCGGCGCTGTGCCGCGCGATCGAGATCATGTCGAACCACGACATCGCCTGAATGCGCGCCTAAGTTGTGTGCACTGTCGCAGCCTCCGGGCGGCGGCAGTCTTTTTGCTGTTTCCCCGCTTTCTGCCATGCACCACGACCAGTCTGCCCAGGCCGCCCTGCGCGCCGCCTTGCCCAATCCGTCGCCGCGCGCGCTGTTGCACGGCCTGTTTGATACCGCGGTGGCTGCGGTCAGCGCTGCGCAATGCCTGCCGGCATTCCTGCCCGAACCGCCGCGTGGCCGCACCATCGTCATCGGCGCTGGCAAGGGCGCTGCAGCGATGGCCGAGGCGGTGGAGCAGCACTGGAAGGGCGAGCTGTCCGGCCTGGTCGTCACGCGTTACGAGCACGGCCGTGCGCCCGGCACGCAGGGCCGCATTGAGGTGGTTGAAGCCTCGCACCCCGTGCCCGATGCAGCCGGCCAACGCGCCGCGCAACGCATGGTCGGCCTGCTCGAAGGTTTGACGGAAGACGACCTCGTGCTGTGCCTGATCTCGGGCGGTGGCTCCGCCCTGCTGGCTGCACCCGCCGAAGGCCTGACGCTGGCCGACAAGCAGTCCGTCAACCGTGCGCTGCTCAAGAGCGGCGCGAGCATCGGCGAGATGAACTGCGTGCGCAAGCACCTCTCGTCGATCAAGGGCGGGCGCCTGGCACTGGCGTGCGCACCGGCACGCGTCGAGACGCTGCTGATCTCGGATATTCCCGGCGACGACCCGACGCTGATCGCCAGCGGCCCGACGCTGCCCGACGCCACCACCTGCGCAGATGCGCTGGCCGTGATCGACAAATACGGCATCGACGTGCCCGAAGCGGTGCGCCGTCATCTGGAAACCGGCGCGGGCGAGACGCCCAAGCCCGGCGATGCACGTTTCGAAGGCCATCGCAGCCACGTCATCGCGACGGCCCAGCACGCGCTGGAAGCCGCCGCCGCGCAGGCACGCGCGCTCGGTTACGAGGCACACATCCTGTCGGACAGCATTGAAGGCGAAGCGCGCGATGTGGCCGAAGTGCATGCCGGCATCGTGCGGCAGATCGTGGCGCGCAACCAGCCGTTCACCAAACCGTGCGTGATTCTGTCGGGTGGTGAAACCACGGTGACCGTGCGTGGTAATGGGCGCGGCGGGCGCAATGCCGAGTTCCTGCTGGCGCTGGGCGTGGCGTTGGATGGTTTGCCGGGTGTGCATGCGATTGCTTGCGATACCGATGGCATCGATGGCTCGGAAGACAACGCTGGCGCGATGTTGACGCCGGATAGTCTGGCGCGTGCTGAAGCGCTCGGGTTGCGGGCTAAGCAATTGCTCGACAACAACGATGGGTATGGGTTTTTTGATGCGCTGGGGGATTTGATTGTGACTGGGCCGACCCGGACTAATGTGAATGATTTTCGGGCGATTTTGATTACCGGCTAATTTTTGGGCGAGGGGGATGGGGTTTTGGTTTTGTGGTGCATCCCTTGTTTCATCCCCTGCCGGGGCTGACTCACTTTCTTTGGCAAGACAAAGAAAGTGAGTCGCCCCCGGCAGGGGG
>NZ_LWRX01000127.1:0-1854 GCF_001683835.1 Ralstonia sp. RL
CTCCCGACCTACGCCTTGTAAGGGCGCCGCTCTACCAACTGAGCTAAGCACCCGTTCGCACTGCCGGCGCAAGCCGGACTGTCCGGCGCATGCGTTCGTTGTCACCCGAGCCGCAAGCACCAAAGCCCGCTAGTTTAGCGCATCTTTCAGCGCTTTGCCAGGTTTGAATTTCGCAACCTTGCCGCCCTCGATGGTGATGGCGGCCCCCGTGCGCGGGTTGCGCCCGTTGCGGGAAGACCGTTTGCCGACCAGGAATGTCCCGAACCCGACCAGCGTGACGGATCCGCCGTCACACAACGCGTCCTTGATCCCGCCGATCAACGCGTCGATGGCGCGCCCGGCGGCAGCCTTTGACATGTCAGTCTGTGCCGCCACATGGTCGATCAGATCTGTCTTGTTCATCGTGCCACCTCCCCGAACACCCGCTCAGTGTGGATTCATTAAAGTGGCCGCCTATCGACGTGTCAAGGCGAAGAACTGCCTACACCGCACCGCCGCCCGACAAAGAAAAAGGGCCCGAACATGTCGGGCCCTTTTTCAATCGCTACACGCTGGAGTTGTCAGTGGTGCACCATCTCCTGCGCCTTGCCGTCGTCGCTCTTCGCGGGCGCCGGCTTGGCTTCCTCTTCGGGCAGCGGCTCGGGCTTGCGCACCAGCGCGAGCTCCAGCACCTTGTCGATCCACCGTACGGGTTGGATCTCGATGCTGTTCTTCACGTTGTCCGGAATGTCGGCCAGGTCCTTGACGTTCTCTTCCGGAATCAGTGCCAGCTTGATGCCACCACGGTGAGCCGCCAGCAGCTTTTCCTTCAGGCCACCGATCGGCAACACCTCGCCGCGCAGCGTGATTTCGCCGGTCATTGCCACATCAGCGCGCACCGGAATCCCGGTCAGCACCGACACCAGCGCCGTCGTCATCGCAATACCTGCCGACGGGCCGTCCTTGGGCGTCGCACCTTCGGGCACGTGGATGTGGATGTCGCGCTTCTCGAACATCTCATCCTTGATACCCAGGCGCGCCGAACGCGAACGCACCACCGAGCGCGCAGCCTCCACCGACTCCTTCATCACGTCGCCCAACGAACCGGTGCGGGTGATGTTGCCCTTGCCCGGCATCAGCGCGGCTTCGATGGTCAGCAGATCGCCGCCCACTTCCGTCCATGCCAAGCCGGTCACCTGGCCGACCTGATCTTCCTTGCCGGCCAGACCAAAGTCGAAGCGACGCACGCCGAGGAATTTGTCCAGGTTGTCCGAATCCACCTTCACGGACGTGGCGGCTTCCTTCTTCAGCAACAACTGCTTGACGACCTTGCGGCAGATCTTCGAGACCTCGCGCTCGAGCGAGCGCACGCCGGCTTCCCGCGTGTAATAGCGGATGATGTCGCGCAACGCGGCTTCGGTCACCTCGATCTCGCCGGTCTTCAGACCATTGTTCTTGACCTGCTTGGGCAGCAAGTAGCGGCGGGCGATGTTGACCTTCTCGTCTTCCGTGTAGCCCGACAGGCGAATCACTTCCATCCGGTCGAGCAGCGGCGCCGGGATGTTCAGCGAGTTCGACGTTGCCACGAACATCACGTCCGACAGGTCGAAGTCCACCTCGATGTAATGATCCTGGAACGTGTGGTTCTGTTCCGGGTCCAGCACTTCGAGCAGGGCCGACGATGGGTCGCCGCGGAAATCCGCACCCATCTTGTCGATCTCGTCGAGCAGGAACAGCGGATTGCGCACGCCGACCTTGGTCAGGCTCTGCAGGATCTTGCCCGGCATCGACCCGATGTACGTACGGCGGTGGCCGCGAATTTCGGCCTCGTCGCGCACGCCACCCAGCGCCATGCGCACGAACTTGCGGTTCGTC
>NZ_LWRX01000084.1:0-1497 GCF_001683835.1 Ralstonia sp. RL
GACCTTCAACGGCGGCTCGCAGGCGGTGCTGGTCGAGTTCGCGAAAATCTCCCTTGCCTATCAGATGAAGAAATGAAGCTGCCTGCATCGATGCATGTGTTCCAGCGCGGCTGGCTGTCGTCCAACAACATCCTGTTTACCGGGGGCGCGGAGACGGCGCTGGTCGACAGCGGCTACGTCACCCATTCGGCGCAGACCGTGGCGCTGGTGTTGCATGCCTTGCAGGGCCGGCCGCTGGGCCGCCTGATCAACACGCACCTGCATTCCGATCATTGCGGCGGCAACGCGGCGCTGCAGGACGCGTTCGGCTGCCGCACCGCGATTCCCGCCGCCGAGGCGGACAAGGTGCGCGCCTGGAACGAGGAGGCGCTGACCTATGCCGCGACCGGCCAGTCCTGCGCGCGCTTCGGCTTCGACGAAACCATCGCGCCGGGCGACGTGCTCACGCTGGGCGGCATGGCCTGGCAGGCGCTGGGCGCGCCCGGGCACGATCCGCATTCGCTGATTTTCTATTGCCCCGACGAGCGCATCCTGATTTCCGCCGACGCGCTGTGGGAGAACGGCTTCGGCGTGGTGTTCCCGGAGCTGGAAGGGGAGCCGGGCTTCGCCGAGGTGCGCGCGACGCTGGAACTGATCGCGTCGCTCGACGTGAAGCTGGTGATCCCGGGGCACGGCGCGCCGTTTGCGGACGTGGACAAGGCGCTGCAGACGGCGTTTTCGCGCATCGACTACTTTGTCGCCGATCCGGCGCGCAATGCGCAGAATGCGCTGAAGGTGCTGCTGAAGTTCTTGCTGCTGGAGCGGCAGCGCATGACGCTTGCCGAGGTTGAGGCGCTGTTGGCACGGATGCGCCTGGCGGTGGAGGCGAACCGGCGGTATTTGAACATGTCGGAGACGCAGCTGGCGCAGTGGGCTGTGGCGCAGCTGGTGAAAGCTGGCGCGGCGGAAGTGGTGGATGGGGTGTTGCGGAACCGGGATTGAATTTTACGCAACAGGCAATTCGCTTTTTATCTTCGGTGATGCAACGCCTCGTGATCCTCGCGGAGACTTGCCGGGGGCGGCCCGGCAGCCGCTCACTTTCTTTGTCTCGCCAAAGAAAGTAAGCAAAGAAAGGGGGCCGCCGAGATGCGATAGCGGCTCACAGCGGGAACATCCAAAACCCATCCCCACCCCGGCCCTCCCCTTGAAGGGGAGGGAATTTAGTTGTGATGCCCTGCTCACTTCAACTCGTACTTGGCGTCCGCGAACGAGCGCAGTTCCGGCAAGTCGTCGAACTGCGGCGCGCGCCCCTGCTGCTTGGCCATGAACGATTCGAGCAGGTTGCTGCTCTGCCAGATGCCGGACTGCAGCCAGCCCATCTGCTGCAGCGCGTCGTGCGTCGAGTGGTCGCGCGCATAGTGGATCGCCTGCTTGCTGCCCCAGATCGCGACCGGCGGCTTTGACGCGATTTCGCGCGCCATCTGCAGCGCCGCCTCCAGCATCGCTTCCTGCGTGTCG
>NZ_LWRX01000199.1:0-4181 GCF_001683835.1 Ralstonia sp. RL
GCAGTTGATTTGTAATCATCAGGTGGCGGGTTCGAGTCCTGCAGCCGGCACCAATACCGAAGCGGCTTCCCAGTGGGAAGCCGCTTGTCTTTGGCGCTCGCCCATCCAGATCGCACATTCGGAATTGCACGGCGACAGTCCGCCGATCGGACTACTTCGGCTCCGTCAACGGCGCGTAAGCGACCGCCTTGATCTCCACCAGACCGCCTTCGGGGTTCAGTTCGGCAACGCCCAATTCCACTGCCACAGGGTACGGGGCCGGGAAAAATTCGTCCCGCACACGCGCAATGGCTGCGAGCTGCCCGGCCTTGTCCAGCGCAAGACGCGGGCTGCCGAGCACGTGGAACATCTGCAGCTCGATCACGTCGACCATCCGTGCCTGGCAGGCCGCCAGCAGCCGTTCGATCTGGCGGAAGACCTGACGCAGTTCGGCCTCGAAGGCGGTGGCGTCCATGGGCGTCGTTTCACGATTGCACGCGACGATGCCCGACAGGTAGACGAAATCGCCGACACGTCTTGCGGGCGCGTAGTGGAACTGTGCGACATCGGCTTCCAGCTCGGGCGGGATGACGACTTCTCCGGTTTCGGTAGGGATGTGGTGCATGGCCTTCGGGGTAGAGGGTGGAAGCGGATTGTGTCCGATCCCCCCGGGGCTTGCATGGCACCACCACGCGTAGGGCTTCCACGCGCCGTGCATGCGGATCGTCTCAGCTGACCGCGAATGGCGCAGCCGAGGCGGTGTCTTCAAGAAAGTCCGTCATTGCATCCCGGCTTGGCGTCAGGCCCCTTAGCTGCAGGAGCGCGCCGGCGTTGCCGCGATGGTAGGTGCCGTGCAGGCACACGTGCAGCAGGATCTCGCCGCGACGCATGCGCGCCGGCTTGCCGCTGGTGAAGGTGAATTCAAGCGGCTCGTCGAGCTTGGCCTGCGTCACGGTCTGCGCGTAAGACACATACCAGTCGTCGACTTGCTGCGCGTGCTGGGCCAGCGTGCTGAGTTCTGGAAGCTTCTCGGATCTGGGCGCAGCGAATGGATGCGGCAGTCCCTGCAGATGGTGCTGGAAGATGCGGTCCACTGTGTGGACGTGATCGAGGACGCGCAGCATGAGCGTCGCGTCTTCATGGCTCAGCTGATCGAACTGCCGGCACACGGCGTCATACAGACCGCGGTCGGCCCATTGCTTGATGGCGAGCAGTTGCGTGTAGGGTGGGTGAGACATGAGGTGGCTCCTTGTCTTGCGCGGTTGGCGAGCAACTCGCGCCATGCATAATATGAGCGATGACTCGTGTTTCATACTCGCATTCGACGCGCAGGAAAATGGCTCGCAAGCCGCTGACCCAACCCCGCAAACAAGCCGCGCAGGCGCGATCGCGCGCCACGGTGGATGCGTTGATCGAAGCCACCGCTCGCATTCTCGTGAAAGAGGGGTTCGATAAGGCGAGCACGAACCGGATTGCGGCCAAGGCCGGCGTGAGCGTCGGATCGCTGTACCAGTATTTTCCGAGCAAGGAGGCGCTCGTGGTGGCGGTGATGGAGCGGCACAGCAGCGAACTCATGGCGCTGACGCGTGATGCGCTCGCTGACGCTGCCACGCTCCCGGTGGCGCAGGCGGTGCGCAGGCTGGTGACCACTGCCGTTCACGCGCATGGCGTCGATCCCAAATTGCACCGCGTGCTCGCCGAGCAGATACCGCGCACCGGGCGGCTTGCGAACACCGAGCGCTTCAACGCCGAGATCTACAACATGTTCTTCGCGTACCTGGAGGCCCATCGCGATGAGCTGCGTCCGCTCGATCTCGAGCTTGCCGCGTTCGTGTGCGTGACCTCCATCGAGGCGCTCACGCACAACGCTGTCCTGCACCACGCCGAGCGCTTTGCCGAAGCGCGCTTCGCGCCGCTGATCGACGAGGCGACGCGGCTCATCGTTGGGTATCTGCAGTAGCGGCCACCAAGGGCTTGCCGGCCCCCCGCGACACTTTGTTGCTCTGCGCCCCGTCACAGCTACGGAGTGGTCTCCATGGACAGTTGTTCCAGTCGATCTTCGATCGCCATTGAACGGCTAAGCAGTCCAGGCGTGTTGGCTGTCCTTCCCGCCACTGCCTAGCCGCGTTGCACGGCAGGTGGTGGCTCTTGCGTGGGTTCTCTGCGCAAGCGTCTCCCTGAATCGAGTGTTGGTGTCCGGCACCGTATGCGTGGCCGCGTGCGTTTGCGCGCGCCATCGGCAAGCCGGCGGCCGGCGTCTGCCTGCGTCCACGTCGCACGCGGACGAGAGGCCTCATGCGTTCTACCGCTCGCCATCGATCAGGGCGCTGGCGGGCTGCCCTGATCTTCAGCGTATCGGGGCCCTGGCTACGGCCGCGATCGCGGCGTCGTCAACCGCGTGGGCATGCGCGCCCCCACCGGACTCCAAGACCTACGGAGGGCCCACATGGACAGTCCGAGTCGACCCTATCCGAACGCATTTTCCTCAAGGCGAGTCCGCTGCACGGTTGTTCCTTGCTGTTGACTTGCGGCCCGGCAAGGCGGCGGTGTCTCCCATCGCTCCTTGAATGTCTGAACACGCCGCGCGCAGCCGTGGCGATGGCGGCAGGCCGCGCCCACATGGCGGGCGTGCCGCAAGGAGTGCACCATGCGCAAATTCAACATCCCCGCCCGTCGTTTTTCGGCGATCGCACTGCCGTTCAGCTCGCCGTTCGTGCAGGCCCGGGCCGGTGCGCCCCAGCGTGCCGGTGCCGTGCCCGGGCCATCGACCCGCCGCGCCGGCGATGGCGGCCCAGCGCTCGCGAACCACGGTTACGTCGCGGCGGCCATTCGCCTGTCGCGCACGTACTGGTAACGCCAACAACGCGCACCAATTGGGGTCGATATGACGCAATTCGCTTCGGGCATCGGCGCGCCGCGTCATGCCGCACGCGACGACGCCCATGTGGGTGACATTCGGGGCGCGCTCGGCACCTGACGCGCGCTGGCGGACGTTGCTCGCCATCGTCGGGCCGGGCCTGGTCGTGATGGTCGGAGACAACGACGCCGGCGCCTTCGGCAGGTATTCGCGATCGCGTTGCCGGACGCCAGCATCATCGGCGCATGCGCGGTGTCGCTTTCGACCGCATATGCGATGGGCGATGTGTTTGCCGTGCGGCACTCGCTGCATCGCAGGCCGGCATGCTGCTGCCGAGCGCGACGGTGTTCCTGCTGCTGTTGTGCAACGACAAGGCCGTGCTGGGCCTGCGGAAGAACACCCGCGCATGAACATCTTCGCTGGCTGCGTGGTGGCGGTGGTGCCGGTGATGCTGTCGGTGCTCTCCCGCCTCTTGCGGCCTGTCGTGGCCTGCGCGCCACTGTGGCCGATTGTCGCAGTGCAACAACATGCACTTTCGATTGGCTTACCCGCAAAGCCGCGTAAACCCTAGGCGGACGACGCAGCCGTCACTTGTCAATCGGCTCGCATTTCTATTTGCCTGAGCAAATTGCGCGATCCGAAGCGCCGTCTGGCGGTAAGATCGCGCCCGCATTCCACTCCATACCGCGCTCCCCCAACGAGCGCCTGACGTAGTGCCTGCTCCCATCTCAACCGCCCCCGATGTGTCGTACGCCGCTTTGTGCGACGCGGCGGCGCTCGGCCTCGCGCATGCCCGGCATGAGCGAAGTCCGCCCCGTCGACGGGGCGCGCTGGGTTCAGCTTCTCCCTGACCGGCGCCAGATGTGATCGAAGATCCGCTGCCGCACCAGCCGATTCCGAAGTGCCGGCAGCACGGTCTTTTCTCATTTCCCGCGTTTTTCCGCCTGTGGCTGCAGTCTGGGCTGCTGGGCTCTCGTGATGTTGGTGCGCATCGCCGGCGCAATTGTGCAAGACATGAAGAACACACTCGTTCCACATATGAAGCGGCTCCTCGCCGCAAGCCTTCCGCTCCTGCTGGCGGGCTGCAACCTGACGGTCCTGGACCCGAAGGGGATGATCGCCGCCGAAGAAAAGACGCTGATCCTGGTGGCGACCGGCCTGATGCTGCTGGTGGTCATTCCCGTGATCGTGCTGACGCTGGTGTTTGCGTGGAAGTACCGCGCCACCAATACGAAGGCCCGTTACGAGCCGGACTGGTCGCACTCCAACGCCATCGAAGCCGTGGTGTGGCTGATCCCGTGCCTGATCATCGTTGTCCTGGGCTGGATCACGTACAAGTCCACGC
>NZ_LWRX01000232.1:0-1770 GCF_001683835.1 Ralstonia sp. RL
GACGCGATCCTCGTCGCCCCGGCATCGGCCGATTTTCTGGCGCGCATCGCGCACGGCATGGCCGATGACCTGCTGGCGACCATGGTGCTGGCCCGCGATTGTCCCTTGCTGTTGGCGCCGGCGATGAATCGCCAGATGTGGGAGAACCCGGCAACCCGGCGCAATGTGGCGCAGCTGTCCGCCGACGGGGTGGGCCTGCTCGGTCCGGCAGCCGGCGAACAGGCCTGCGGTGAAGTGGGTGAAGGCCGCATGCTGGAGCCGGAGGAGATCGTCGAGGCGGTGATCGCTTTCTTCACGCCCAAGGTGCTGGCCGGCCGCAAGGTGCTGATGACGGCCGGCCCGACCTTCGAGGCCATCGATCCGGTGCGGGGCATTACCAACCTGTCGTCCGGTCGCATGGGCTATGCCGTGGCCCGGGCGGCCCAACAGGCCGGTGCCGAGGTGACGCTGGTTTCCGGGCCGGTCGGTTTGGCCGCGCCGCAGGGAGTCGAGCGGATCAAGGTACGGAGCGCCCTGGACATGCACGCGGCTGTGATGGCGCGCGCGGCCAAGGCCGACATTTTCATCGGTGTGGCGGCGGTGGCGGATTACCGTGTCGCCAACGCGGCTGGGCACAAGCTGAAGAAGGATGATGGCGGCATCCCGCCCCTCGAACTGGTCGAGAACCCCGACATCCTGGCCGAGGTCGCGGCCTTGCCGAATGGCCCGTTCTGCGTCGGCTTCGCCGCCGAGAGCCGGAATCTTGAAGCCTACGCCCAGACCAAGCGGCGCAAGAAAAACATTCCGCTGATCGCCGGCAACCTGATCCAGGACGGCTTCGGTGGCGACGACAACCGTCTGGTGCTGTTCGACGATGCGGGAACGCATCCCTTGGCGCCAGCGCCCAAATCCGTGCTCGCCCGGCAACTGGTCGAGCACATTGCTCAATTGCTGACAGGAAAAGACTGATGCACCAGATCGACGTCAAGATTCTCGACAACCGCCTGCGCGAAAGCCCACCGCACTATGCCACCCCCGGGTCGGCCGGTCTCGATCTGCGGGCTTGTGTCACTGCGCCGCTCCATGTCGGGCCGGGCCAGACCGCGCTGGTGCCGACGGGCATGGCCATCCACCTGGCCGATCCCGGCCTGGCGGCGATGATCCTGCCCCGTTCCGGCCTGGGGCACAAGCATGGCATCGTGCTCGGCAACCTGGTCGGCCTGATCGATAGCGATTACCAGGGCGAGTTGATGGTGTCGGTGTGGAACCGCAGCCAGGCGGCGTTCACGATCAATCCGCTTGACCGGATCGCGCAGCTGGTCATCGTGCCGGTGCTGCAGGTCGGCTTCAACATCGTCGACGATTTTGACGCCAGCCATCGGGGTGACGGCGGTTTTGGCAGTACGGGCAAGGCTTGATGCATCGCCCGCTGGCCGGCCCGATCGACGGGGCGCGTGCCGTTTTTTCGTAGCGGCGCGGCCTGCGATCAGGGGCGGGCGTCTGGCGGATTGAGCGGCGTGCTCGACGGCGGCTGACCCCGTTCGGGATGGTCGATCAGACGGTCGGTCAGGCCGGCGCCCAGCCACATGCCGATCAGGGAGAGCCAGGCGGTCAGCGCGAAGATGGCGGCACCTGAAACGCCCGCCCCGACCGCGCAGCCGCCGGCCAGCATGCCGCCGAAGCCCATGCAGATCGCGCCGGCAATGTAGCGGCGCATGCTGTGGCCGTCCCGGAAGCCTTCCAGCTTCAGTTCCCGGCCCCACAGCGCGGCGACGAAGGAGCCCAGGACGA
>NZ_LWRX01000075.1:0-9379 GCF_001683835.1 Ralstonia sp. RL
GATGCCGCCCACGCCCCAGCCGACCACGCCGATGCCGTTGATCATGGTGGTGTGGCTGTCGGTGCCGACCAGCGTATCCGGGTAGTACACGCCGTCCTTTTTATGGACGCCGCGCGCCAGGTATTCCAGGTTGACCTGGTGGACGATGCCGAAGCCCGGCTGCACCACGCCGAACGTATCAAACGCCTGCATGCCCCACTTCATGAACTGGTAGCGCTCGTTGTTGCGCTGGAATTCCAGCTGCATGTTCAGGTCGAGCGCCTTCTTCTCGCGGAAGTGGTCGATCTGCACCGAGTGGTCGACCACCAGGTCGACCGGCACGAGCGGCTCGATCTTCTTGGGGTCCTTGCCCATGCGCGAGGCCACGTTGCGCATGGCGGCGAGGTCCGCCAGCAGCGGCACGCCGGTAAAGTCCTGCAGCACCACGCGGGCGACCACGAACGGGATTTCGTCGACGCGCTCGGCGTTCGGCTTCCAGTTCGCCAGTTGTTCGACGTGCTCCTCGGTCACCTTCTTGCCGTCGCAGTTGCGCAGCACGGATTCCAGCACGATCCGGATCGACACCGGCAGGCGCTCGATCGCCACGCCCAGTTCCTTGCCCAGTTGCGGCAGGGAATGGAACTTGCCGGTCTGGCCGCCGTTGATCTTGAATTCCTTGAGTGTTTTATTCAGGTTGTGGGGCATGGCATGACTCCAAGGCTTAGGGATGCGCGGGGCGCTTGAGGGCGTCCGTTGCAGAGACGTCAAATCAACCAGTCAAATCACGTACAAACCAACTCCAGCACGACTGCCGCGAGCGCCTTGCCGTCGTCGGTCGGACGGTGATCGCGCTGGCGATCGGCGCGTGCGGGCGGTCGTGATGTTCGTTGCACTGCATGTCCTCCACGCATGGTCCTCGGCGACACCTCCATGCGTGGGTGACGGCATCTTTGTCATCTCCGGCCGGCTGGCAGCCGAAGATGGGCCGCGGCGGGATTCCGGCCGCGATGTTCCATGCGTCAGAGCCTGGGCGGCCGGTGCGGGACCGACACGGTCGCGCACTGGCCCGTCGCCCATGGCCACTGGCGCAATCCTGCGCTTACTGCTTGGCCGGCTGGGCGCCTTCCGGAGCGGGCGCCGGGGCGGGTGCCGGAGCAGCGCTGTCCTGCATCATCAGCGGCAGGCCCGCCGGAGCGCGCAGGGCGCCGGCTTGCGTCGGTGCCGGAGCACCGGCCGCCATTTCGGCGGTCTGGCACTCGTCCGCCAGGCGGTGGCCTTCATTGCGGTCGAACAGCATCGCCTTGGACGGAATGACCACCAAGTCCATCCCCGTCTTCTGGTCGAAGTAGCGGTCGGCGCCGGTGCGGGTCATCTGGCGCGGCAACTGGTAGTTCTTGCCCTTCCAGTGCAACGTGATGATCTGGTCGCGGGCCATGTCGCCCTTGATGTACAGGTCATTGCCGAGCTCGCACTTCCACTGCACGCCTTCGGGCTGCTCTGCAGCGGCGACCGGAGCCGCTTTCTTGGCAGCCTTCTTCTTGGTCGGAGCCTTCTTCTTGGCGGCCGGCTTGGCGGTGGTCGAAGTCTGGGCGGTTGCATACTGCGATGCGGCCAGCGACAGGACGCCGGCGCAAGCGCCCACGATGAATTTGTTCATAGGGTTTCCTTCGGTAAGACTGGATCAGGGAGGCGGCTGTCCTGGCCGGGATGGCCCAGGCGTGGCGCGCACCGGCCGGTATTTTGACCGATTTGGACGCCGCGCCCAACGTTCTGTTGCATGCGCGTGCCACGCACCGTTTCCGTCCAGCCTGCCTCGCTGTTTCGTCTTCCGTTCTCCTTGTCTGAGGGGTGGATGGGCTGCCCGGCTCAACCGCGGTTCTGTGCGAACAGCGCGTCGAGCCTGGCCTCGTAATCGTGGTAACCGATGCTTTCGTACAGTTCCATGCGCGTCTGCATGGTGTCGACGACGTTCTTCTGCGTGCCGTCGCGCCGGATGGCGGCGTAGACGTTCTCCGCCGCCTTGTTCATCGCGCGGAAGGCGGACAGCGGGTACAGGATCATCGACACGCCCGCCGAGGCCAGTTCCTCGCGCGTAAACAGCGGCGTCTGGCCAAACTCGGTGATGTTGGCCAGCACCGGCACCTTTACCGCATCGACGAACTTGCGATACATCGACAGTTCCGTCATCGCTTCGGGAAAGATGGCGTCCGCGCCGGCCTCGACGCAAGCCACGGCGCGCTCCAGGGCGCGGTCCAGGCCTTCGACGGCCAGCGCATCGGTGCGGGCCATGACGACGAAGCTGGCGTCCGTGCGCGCGTCGACGGCGGCCTTGATGCGGTCCACCATCTCGTCTTTCGAGACAATCTCTTTGTTCGGGCGATGGCCGCAGCGCTTCGCGCCGACCTGGTCTTCGATATGCATGGCCGCCGCACCGAACTTGATGAGCGACTTGGTCGTGCGGGCGACGTTGAATGCGGAAGCGCCAAAGCCGGTATCGACATCCACGAGCAGCGGCACATCGCACACGTCCGTGATGCGGCGCACGTCGGTCAGCACGTCGTCCAGGCCCGAGATGCCCAGGTCGGGCAAGCCCAGCGAGCCGGCCGCCACGCCGCCGCCCGACAGGTAGATCGCGCGGTAGCCGGCGCGCTTGGCGAGCAGGGCGTGGTTGGCATTGATCGCGCCGACGATCTGCAACGGCGATTCTTCCGCCAGGGCCTGGCGGAAACGCGCGCCTGCGCTGGTTTGCGGGGTGGCAGTCATGTCGGGTCTCCTTTTTCTATCCGAAGAAACGCGCGGCAGCTTCGGCCGGCATGTCGACGCCCGTCGCGTGAGCGCGTTGCAGCACGGCCCACCAGTACCGATAGCTTGCGCGGTCGTGGAGGCGGCCGTCATGCTGGATCGGGCCCCACGACGCGTCCTGCGCTGCGGCAAGAATGGCGGCCGCGTGTGTCACTTCTTCGTGCGACGGGCGGAATGCGGACACGATCGGCGCAATCTGGTCCGGATGGATACTCCATTTGCGCAGGTAGCCGAATTCGCTGCGGGCGCGCGCAGCGTCGCTGCCGGCGCGTTCCGGATGCTTGATGTCGGTGCTGACGTTGTGCGACGGCACCTTGCCATGTGCGTGGCACGCGGCGGAAATCTCGGCCAGCGCGCGGCGGATCAGCGGATGCTCGAATTGTTCCGGCGAGCCCATCGCGGCGCCCGGGATCGCACCGTTGTGCGCCGAGACGAAATCCATCAGCCCGAAGCTCAGGCATTCCACCTGCACCAGCGACGCAATGTCGAACACCTGCGCGAGCGCGCCATGCGTTTCGATCAGCACGTGGATGGGCAGGTGCCGCGCAATGCCGGCTGCCCTGGCGGCCTGGTTCACGCGATCGGTCACGCGCGCGACTTCCACCACGTCGCGCACCTTCGGCACGGTCACGTAAGCAAGACGGCTGCCTGCCTGGCCCACGAGGATGTCGACGTCCTGCGTCCACGCGTCGTGGTTCGGGTCGTGAATGCGGACGCCGACGCGGTTGAAGTGGTTGTCGTCGCTGTTGATGAGCGCGGCGGCGAGTTCGGCATGCGCGCGCTCCTGGCCGACGGCGGCGCCGTCCTCGCAATCGAACGTGATGTCGAACACCGGGCCAAGGGCTTGTTGCAGGGCGAGCGACTTGCGCATCAGCCTTTCCGCGCCCGCGTAGTGGTCGCAGACAGGCAGTTGCGCCGGCATGGCATCGTCCTGGAACAAAACCTCGGTGGGATGCACTGCGTTGTAAGGGTTGGGTGGCATGTCCTGCGTGGCGCCAGGGTTCGGATGTGAAAAAACCGGAGGGTTCGCTGGCGACCGCCTCCGGTTTCTTCGTCAGATCATGCGATCAGCCCAGCAGGTGCTTCACGCCATCCTGCTCTTCCTGCAGTTCCTTGAGCGTGATGTTGATCTTGCCTTGGCTGTACTCGTCGATCTCCAGGCCTTCGACGATCTTGTATTTGCCGTTCTCGGTCGTGACCGGGAAGCCGAACATCACGTCCTTCGGAATGCCGTATTCGCCGTTGGACGGCACGCCCATCGTCACGATCTTGCCGTTGGAGCCGAGCACCCAGTCGCGCACGTGGTCGATGGCGGCGTTGGCAGCCGATGCAGCCGAGGACAGGCCGCGCGCCTCGATGATGGCGGCGCCGCGCTTGCCCACGGTCGGCAGGAACACGTCGTTGTTCCATACCGGGTCGTTGATCATGTCCTTGACGCTCTTGCCCTCGATGGTGGCGTAGCGGTAGTCGGCGTACATGGTCGGGCTGTGGTTGCCCCACACGAACAGCTTTTCGATCGAGGACACCGGCTTGCCGGTCTTGGCGGCGATCTGCGACAGGGCGCGGTTGTGGTCCAGGCGCAGCATGGCGGTGAAGTTCTCGCGCGGCAGGTCCGGCGCCGACTTCATGGCGATGTAGGCGTTCGTGTTGGCCGGGTTGCCGACCACCAGCACCTTGACGTCGCGCTTGGCAACGGCGTTCAGGGCCTTGCCCTGTGCCGTGAAGATCTGCGCGTTGGCGGAGAGCAGGTCCTTGCGCTCCATGCCCGGGCCGCGGGGGCGGGCGCCCACCAGCAGGGCCACGTCGACGTCCTTGAACGCGGTCATCGGGTCGGAGTGGGCTTCCATGCCGGCCAGCAGCGGGAAGGCGCAGTCTTCGATCTCCATCATCACGCCCTTGAGTGCCTTCTGGGCCTTCTCATCGGGGATTTCCAGCAGTTGCAGGATGACGGGCTGATCCTTGCCCAGCATTTCGCCGGCGGCGATGCGGAACAGCAGGGCGTAACCGATCTGTCCAGCAGCGCCGGTCACTGCGACGCGCATGGGTGCTTTTGCCATGAGAACTCTCCAAACGGTAGTGAAAGCGGATCGCACTGCGCGCGGCGGGCATCCTGGCGGGATGCGAGTGCAGCCTCGCAGGCATTGCCGGCAACGGTCGGCGCCTCATGGGCGGACGGCTCGGAATCGGCAAGAGCCTCGCAGTTTACTGCGTCCGCATGGCGATGTGGAAACACACTTGCGATTGACCTTGGGGCCGTCGTGGCATGGGTGCGCCTCGTCGCCCGGAACAGGCGCGAGTGTAGGCCCAGCCTCAATTCAAAGTCAATCAATCTTCTGTCTTATATAAGACATAAGACATTCTATAAACGGGCTGGACGCCTTTGTCGCTTTTGTGGTGAAATCGGCGGTTATGTCGAGCACATCAAGCCCTCAATCCGCTGCCATGCCGCCGTCTTCGGGCGGTGAGGCGGGCGCGTCGCCTGCACCTGCGGGCACAGGGGGCGGCTCACCCACGTTCAGTCCGCTGTACCAGCAGATCAAGACGCTGATCCTGCAAAGCCTGCAAGCCGGCGAGTGGAAGCCCGGCGAGATGATCCCCAGCGAAATGGAATTGGCGGCCCGCTACAAGGTCAGCCAGGGGACGGTGCGCAAGGCGATCGACGAGTTGGCAGCCGAAAACCTGGTGGCACGGCGGCAGGGCAAGGGCACGTTCGTCACCACGCATTACGAAGAGGGCGTCCAGTTCCGATTCTTGCGCCTGATGCCGGAGCAGGGCGAGCAGCACTATCCGAGCAGTCGTGTGCTCGAGTGCAAGCGCCTGCGCGCACCGGCCGAGATCGCGCGCCTGCTCGAGCTCAAGGCCGGCGACAGCGTCGTGCAGATCCGTCGCGTGCTGTTCTTTTCCGGCGAGCCCACCGTGTTTGAAGAGATCTGGCTGCCCGGCGCGAGCTTCAAGGGGCTGACGGCCGAGAAGCTGACCGAGTGGAAGGGCCCGATGTACGCGTTCTTCGAGGCGGAATTCGGCGTGCGCATGCTGCGTGCCACGGAGCGGATCCGCGCGGTCGCGGCCGATGCGGCCACCGCCGAGCTGCTGTCGGTGACAGCCGGCTCGCCGTTGCTGTCGGTGGAGCGCGTCTCGCACACGTTCGGCGACAAACCGGTGGAATTGCGCCGTGGTCTCTACGTCACGACGCGGCATTACTACCAGAACGAATTGAATTGACGACGCGGTGGAGTCGGGGCCGGCTTCCGCGGCCCCGACAGCGTCGTGATTTGTGTGGCGCGCAACAGCGCATTGCGCGTCGTGAAGGCGGTGTAGAGAGGACAATCGCCCCCGTGTCACGCCACTGGCAGGCGAGGGCAGGAAGCACAAATGTGGAGCGCGGCGGATGGAATTATTGGTGCGCTGCGCAACAAAAGCGCGCTAGAATCTCGCGGATTTGTGCAAAGCAGTTTTGTTTGTTGATTAGCCAATTGGGGTCTGACCATGGCAGAAGCCATCAAGAAAGCCAGGCCGGAATTCAGGAACATCGGTTTGGGCGACATCGCCCGCTACCGCTTGCCCTGGGCCGGTAAGGTGTCCATCCTGCATCGTGCCAGCGGTGCGCTGATGTTCCTTCTTCTTCCGTTCGTGCTGTATCTGTTCGAGCAGAGCATCACCTCGGAAATCAGTTTCGCCAAGTTCTCGGCGCTTCTGTCCAACGGCTTCGCCAAGGTCGTCGTCCTCGCACTCATCTGGGCGTATCTGCACCATTTCTGCGCCGGCATCCGCTACCTGATCCTTGATCTGCATATCGGCATCGACAAGACGTCGGCTTCCAAGTCGGCTGTCAGCGTGCTCATCGTGAGCCTGCTGCTGACCGTCGTGTTCGGCGCCAAGCTGTTCGGCCTGTTCTGAGGAGCGTCTGATGGCAAATAACAATATCGGTCCCAAGCGCCTCGTCGTCGGCGCGCACTACGGCCTGAAGGATTTCCTCGCGCAGCGTGTCACCGCCGTGATCATGGCGGTCTACACCATCGTGCTGCTGGCCGCCTTCCTGCTCTCGAAAGACACGTCCTATCAAAGCTGGGCTGGGCTCTTCGCCAACCAGTGGATGAAGCTGCTGACGTTCCTGGCGCTCCTGTCGCTTGCGTATCACGCCTGGATCGGTGTGCGCGATATCTGGATGGACTACGTGAAGCCCGTGGCAGTGCGTTTGACGCTGCAAGTGTTGACGATTCTGTGGCTCGTCGGTTGTGCGGGCTACGCAGCTCAGATTCTCTGGAGGGTTTAAGACATGGTCGCAGTCAAGACTGGGCTGCCGCGCCGCAAATTCGACGTCGTGATCGTCGGTGCGGGCGGTTCGGGCATGCGTGCATCGCTGCAGCTGGCAGAAGCCGGCCTTTCCGTGGCCGTGCTGTCCAAGGTGTTCCCCACCCGCTCGCACACCGTGGCGGCGCAGGGTGGCATCGGGGCGTCGCTCGGCAACATGAGCGAAGACAACTGGCACTATCACTTCTACGACACCGTCAAAGGTTCCGACTGGCTCGGCGACCAGGACGCGATCGAATTCATGTGCCGCCAGGCACCGAACGTGGTCTATGAGCTGGAACACTTCGGCATGCCGTTCGACCGCAACGCCGACGGCACCATCTACCAGCGTCCGTTCGGCGGCCACACGTCGAACTACGGCGAGAAGCCCGTGCAGCGTGCCTGCGCTGCGGCTGACCGCACCGGCCACGCGCTGCTGCACACGCTGTATCAGCGCAACGTGCGCGCCAAGACCCACTTCTTCGTCGAATGGATGGCGCTGGATCTGATCCGCGACCAGGAAGGCGATGTGCTGGGCGTGACCGCGCTCGAAATGGAAACCGGCGAGGTCTACATCCTCGAAGCCAAGGCGACGCTGTTCGCCACGGGCGGTGCCGGCCGTATCTACGCGGCCTCCACCAACGCCTTCATCAACACGGGCGATGGCCTGGGCATGGCCGCGCGCGCCGGCATCCCGCTGGAAGACATGGAGTTCTGGCAGTTCCACCCGACCGGCGTGGCCGGCGCGGGTGTGCTGATCACGGAAGGCGTGCGCGGGGAAGGCGGCATCCTGCGCAACAAGGACGGCGAGCGCTTCATGGAGCGCTATGCCCCGACGCTGAAGGATCTGGCGCCGCGTGACTTCGTGTCGCGCTCGATGGACCAGGAAATCAAGGAAGGCCGCGGCTGCGGCCCGAACGGCGACTACGTGCTGCTCGACCTGACCCACGTCGGCGCCGAGACCATCATGAAGCGTCTGCCGTCCATCCGGGAGATCGGCCTCAAGTTCGCCAACGTGGACGCGATCAAGGAGCCGATTCCGGTGGTGCCGACCATCCACTACCAGATGGGCGGTATTCCGACGAACTATCACGGCCAGGTCGTGGTGCCGAAGAACGGCAACCCGAACGAAGTCGTCAACGGTTTCTACGCCATCGGCGAATGCTCGTGCGTGTCGGTGCACGGCGCCAACCGCCTGGGCACGAACTCGCTGCTGGACCTTGTGGTCTTCGGCCGTTCGGCGGGCAACCACATCATTGCGCAGAACCTGAAGAACCGCGAGCACAAGCCGCTGCCGGCCGACGCTGCCGACCGTGCGCTGGAGCGTCTGGCGAAGCTGGATTCGTCCACGTCGGGCGAGTACGCGCAGGACGTGGCCAACGATATCCGCCGCAACATGCAGTCGCACGCGGGCGTGTTCCGCACGCAGGCGCTCATGGACGAAGGCGTGCAGCGCATCATGGAAGTGGCCGAGCGCGGCGCCAACATCCACCTGAAGGACAAGTCCAAGGTGTTCAACACCGCGCGCGTCGAAGCGCTGGAAGTCGCCAACCTCGTGGAAGTGGCCAAGGCGACGATGGTGTCGGCGGCTGCCCGCAAGGAATCGCGCGGTGCGCACGCCCACAGCGACTTCCCGAACCGCGACGATGACAACTGGCTCAAGCACACGCTGTGGTACAGCGAAGGCAATCGTCTCGATTACAAGCCCGTGCAGATGAAGCCGCTGACGGTGGAAACCGTGCCGCCGAAGGCGCGTACGTTCTAACCGGCCGGCTCAGATAAGGGACCCGCAAAAATGAAGCGAATTTTTGAAGTCTATCGCTACGATCCGGACAAGGACGCAGCCCCCCGCATGCAGACCTACGAGGTCGAACTCGACGGCCACGAGCGCATGCTGCTCGACGCGCTGGTCAAGCTGAAGAAGCTGGACGAGTCGATCGCGTTCCGTCGCTCGTGCCGCGAAGGCGTGTGCGGCTCCGACGCCATGAACATCAACGGCAAGAATGGTCTCGCCTGCCTCACCAACATGCGGGAGCTGCCGGAGAAGATCGTGCTGCGTCCGCTGCCGGGCCTGCCCGTGGTGCGCGACCTGATCGTGGACATGACGCAGTTCTTCAACCAGTACCACTCGATCAAGCCGTACCTGATCAACGACGAGCCGCCGCCCGAGAAAGAGCGTCTGCAGTCGCCGGAGGAGCGTGAAGAACTGGACGGCCTGTACGAGTGCATTCTGTGCGCGAGCTGCTCGACGTCATGCCCGTCGTTCTGGTGGAACCCGGACAAGTTCGTCGGCCCGGCCGGTCTGCTG
>NZ_LWRX01000065.1:0-2728 GCF_001683835.1 Ralstonia sp. RL
CCGGCACCCGGCCCCCGCCTCGACACCAGCCACCCGGCCCATGCGGCACTGCTGGCCGGCCAGCCCTACGTCGGGCAGATCGCCATCTTCGGGCGCCAGTACCTCACGCGCTACACCCCCCTCGTCACCTCACACGGCGAGGTGATCGGCGCCATCGGCATGAGCATCGACCTCGATGCCCAGCTGGCTCCGCTCAAGGAGAAAGTGCGCGCCATGCAGGTCGGCACCAGCGGCTATTACTACATCATCGACGCCACGCCGGGCGAACAGTTCGGCCAGCTTCTGCTGCATCCCTACAAGGAAGGCCACAACCTCCGTGATTTCCGCATCGACGGCAAGGAATCCCTGATGGACGCGATGCTTCGCATCCGGCGAGGCGAGATCGAATATGCCTGGCAGAACGAGGAAGCCGGCGAGACGGCGCCCCGGCGCAAGCATGTCGTATTCGAAACCCTGGACACGCCACGCTGGATCATTGCCGGGGGCACCACGGTCGAGGAATTCACCGCCCTGACCCAGCGCGTCATCGGGGCTGTCATCGTGGGCGGGCTGGTGCTGGCCGGCATCATGCTCGCGATCACCCGGCTGCTCTTGCGCCGTCTCATCCTTGCCCCGCTGAACAGGCAAGTGCTGCCCACCTTTGAAGCGATCTCGGCCGGCCGCTTCGACACGCCGCTCGACGTGCGGGGCAGCGACGAAATCGGCCAGCTCATCCACGGCCTGGAAATCCTGCGCAACCGCCTGGCTTTCGACCATGATCGCGATCGCACACTGGCCCGCATGCGCGAGGCCGCCCGCCAGGAAGCGGAGGCCATGGCCCAGTCCCGCACCGACTTCCTGGCCAAGATGAGCCACGAAATCCGTACGCCGCTCAACGGCGTCATCGGCCTCTCCCACCTGCTCCGGCAAAGCCCCCTGCCGCCCCGCGAAATGGAATACGTCCGGCGAATCCAGGGCGCCGGCCAACTGCTGCTGGCCCTGGTCAACGACGTGCTCGATTTTTCGAAAATCGACGCCGGCGGCATGCAGCTGGAAGTCGCCGATTTCGCACTGGATGACGTCCTCGACAACCTGTCGAGCCTGATGCGCGGCCGCGCCCAGGAAAAAAAACTGGCTCTCGAATTTGTCGTCGCACCCGACGTCCCGCCGAACTTCCGGGGCGATGCGCTGCGCCTGTCGCAGGTGCTGATCAATCTGGTCGGCAATGCCATCAAATTCACGGCCGAAGGTGGCATCACGCTCTATGTCGATTGCTACCGCCGAACCGACGGCAAGGCCGAACTGAGCTTCCGCGTCCAGGACAGCGGCATCGGCATGCATCCCGAACAGCTGGCCGGCCTGTTCCAGCCCTTCACGCAGGCCGACAACTCGGTGACCCGGCGCTTTGGCGGCACCGGCCTCGGCCTGGTCATCACCAAACGCCTGGTCGAACTGATGGGTGGCAGCATCACGGTCGACAGCACGCCGCAGGTCGGCTCGACCTTCCAGTTCAGTGTCCTGCTCGACATCGGGCAGAGCGCCGTGCAGAGCAACCCGGCGATCAATTACCGGGTGCTCGTCGTCGACGACCAGAGCCTCGCCCGCACCGTGCTCAGCCGCCTGCTGCAGAAACATGGCTGCGCGGTCGAGACTGCCGACTCGGGCAGTGCCGCCCTGGCCCGTGTGCGCGACGAGGCGCATCCCTTCGACTGCATCATGATCGATCTCAACATGCCGGGCATCGACGGCCTCGATCTGGCCGGCCGCTTGCGTTCCCGACTGGGGGACAGCACTCGCCTGGTCATGGTCACTGCCGACAACCCGCATGCCGCAGCCGCACACGGCTCGCTCGACGTATTCGACGAGATTATCGAAAAACCGGTCACTGCGGCCCGCATCGGCGAACTCCTCGGCCATCTGCACGGCCACCCCGGCTGTACCCCAACACCGCCCGATGCCGTGGCGGCCGCGCCGCTCGCCGGCCTCAACCTGCTGGTTGCCGAAGACGTCCCCACCAACCAGCTGATCATCCGCGACCTGCTGGAATCCCTGGGCGCCACCGTCCTGCTCGCCGACAACGGCCGCCTCGCCATCGACGCCCTGACCGCCAATGCAAGGGCCATCGACCTGATCCTGATGGACATCCAGATGCCGGAAATGGACGGCCTGGAAGCGACCCGCCGCATCCGTCGCGGCCCGGTCCGCCCGGACATCCCGATCATTGCGCTCACCGCCCATGCGCTCGAAGACGAGCAGCAGCGGGCAAAGGCGGCCGGCATGACCGATTTCCTGACCAAACCGATCGACCCCGATCAACTGCTCGCCACCATCCAGCACCATGCCCGTCAGGGTAATGAGCCGGCCGCCTCAGCGGCGCCGCCCGCCACCGTTCCGAGCGGCGATACACCCGACCGTACGCCGGCCGGTTTCCCGGAGATCGCCGGCATCCATGTGGCAGAGGGACTGCGCCGGATGCTGAACAAGGCGCCGCTCTACGAAAAGGTTTTGCGCGATTTCCATGCCCGCTTCACCGGCGAACCGGAACGCATCCGCCAGGCCCTCACCGCCGGTGCGCACGAGACGGCAGCGCGCATGGCGCACAGCCTGAAGGGTACGGGCGGCACGATCGGTGCCCGCGACCTGTCTCGCGCGGCGCAAAACCTCGAAACAGCGATCAAGGCAGCCCAAGCCGATCCGGCCGCAGAACTGGCTGCGCTGGAGCGCGAACTCGACACGGTGCTGGCCGGCA
>NZ_LWRX01000137.1:0-1568 GCF_001683835.1 Ralstonia sp. RL
ACCTGATCCTGCTTGACGTCCAGATGCCCAACATGGACGGCCTGTCCGCCGCCCGCGCACTGCGCAAACTGCCGCAATACGCCACCACCCCCATCGTCGCAATGACCGCCAATGCCTTCGACGAAGACCGGCAAAGCGCCCTCGAGGCCGGCATGAACGAGCATATCGCCAAGCCGGTCGATCCCGACGTGCTCTATGGCGTGCTGCACCGCCTGCTCGATGCGCCACCGACATCGATCGGTGCAGCGGTCACGCCTCCTACGCCCGACAACCGTCTGGAAAACGCCCTCGCCCATGTCGCCGGTCTCGATCTCCAGGCCGGCCTGCGCGCGACCTTGGGCAAACCCGACAAACTGTTCGACCTGCTCAACAGGTTTGCCAAACACCACGGCAACGATTTCGACGCCATCCGCCACAGCCTGCGGCAAGGCGATTACCACAACGCCCGCCTGCTGACCCACTCGCTGAAGGGAACAACCGCCACACTGGGCCTGAAAGCCTTTTCCGACGGCGTTGCCCGCCTCGAACAAGCGCTTGTCGCACAAACGCCTGCCAGCCAACTGGGTCCGGATATCGAACGCCTCGCCACCTGGCTCGCCAACCTGGTCGAGCAGATTGGCGCCATTGCACCGCCCGGCCAGTCGGCAATCGATGACAGCACCCCCATCGACGTCGCCCAACTGGGCCGTGAACTTGCCGTCCTGCGTCGCCTGCTGGGCGAGGACAACCTGACCGCAACCGATGCTTTCAGCGCCCTCGAAGCGCGCTTCAAAGTCATCGCCGGCCGCTCGGCCAACCGCATGCGCCTGGAGATCGACGACTACGATTTCGCCGCCGCCCTGCGGACGCTGGACGCGATCATCGAGCGCAATCCGACATTGCGTCAGGCAGTCGACGCCGCGGCTGCGTCAGGCCGCTGAGCCGCCTGCCATGCCGCCAAAGGCATCCGGCCGGATCAGCCCCGCCGCCGCCGGGCCTCGAACAGGCAGACGCCCGCCGCCACCGAGACGTTCAGGCTCTCCACCGTACCGAACATGGGAATCTTCACCAGTTGATCGCAGTTCTCGCGGGTCAGCCGGCGCATGCCCTCGCCTTCCGCCCCCATCACCCAGGCCGTCGCCTTCGGCCAATCGGCGGCATACAGATCGTTCTCCGCCTCGCCGGCCGTGCCGATCACCCAGATCTCGCGCTCCTGCAGTTCGCGCAGCGTCCGCGCCAGGTTGGTCACCATCACGTAAGGCACCGTTTCCGCTGCGCCGCAGGCGGTCTTGGCAGCCACATCGGTCAGGCCGACCGCCCGATCCTTGGGCGCGATCACGGCATGGACACCCGCCGCGTCAGCCACCCGCAGGCAGGCTCCCAGGTTGCGCGGATCGGTGATGCCATCGAGAACGAGCAGGAAAGGCGGCTCATCCAGCGTATCGAGCACATCATCCAGATGGGCTGCCTTGCGCCCCCCCTCGATGCGCGCCACGACCCCCTGGTGCCGCCCGCCCGGCGCCATGCCGTCGAGCCGCTTGCCATCGGTCGCGATGACCCGGATGCCCTGGAGTTCGGCATGCTGCAAC
>NZ_LWRX01000212.1:0-628 GCF_001683835.1 Ralstonia sp. RL
GCCCGCGTGCGCAGCGCCAAGATCGGCTTTGTTTTCCAGAGTTTTCACCTCGTACCGCGCCTGACCGCCGCCGAGAACATCGCGCTGCCGATGACGCTGGCCGGCATCCCGCCGGCCGAGCGCAACCGGCGCGTCGCCAGGGCGCTCAAGGATTTCGGCCTGGACCGGCGGGCCGACCACAAGCCGGATCAACTGTCCGGCGGCCAGCGCCAGCGCGTGGCGATCGCCCGCGCCACGATCATGCAGCCGCCGCTGCTGCTCGCCGATGAGCCGACCGGCAACCTCGACCGCCATACCGGCGAGGAGGTCATCCGCCTGCTCGAAGAACTGAACGGTCGCGGTGTGACGCTGGTCGTCGTCACCCACGACGCGACACTGGGCGCCCGCGCCCGTCGCCAACTGGCCATGGAGGACGGCCGGCTGCAGCACGACTCGGCGCAGGGCTCGCCATGCGCTTGAGCGACACCCTGCGCTTCGCCCGCGATGCCGCCACCGGCTACCCGGTGCGGACGGCGCTGTCGGTGCTGGCCATGGCCATCGGCGTCGCTGCCGTCGTGCTGCTCACCGCACTGGGCGACGGGGCACGGCGCTATGTCGTCGGACAGTTCTCCTCGCAAAAACCTGGTCT
>NZ_LWRX01000146.1:0-23283 GCF_001683835.1 Ralstonia sp. RL
GGCGGGCACGTGGATCTTCATCCACCAGCTCTGCAGCGCCGGCACCAGCGGTTGGATCTCCTGCGCGCCGCGCGACACGGTGTACCAGAGCAGGAAGCCCACCGCGGCCGACACCACGAGCATCACGAACGGCCCGAGCGCGCGCGTCTTGTAGCGCTGCTCGTAATACAGATAGAACAGCGAGGTGATCAGCGTGAAGAGGATGAACACCTCATACAGGTTCGAGATCGGGATGTGGCCGATATCCGCACCCACCAGATACGACTCATACCAGCGCACCAGCATGCCCGTCAGGCCGAGCACCACCGCCGCCCAGCACAGCTTGCTGCCGATGGCGCCGCCGGCTTCCCAACGCAGCACGAGCCCGGCCCAGAAGAACAGCGTCGAGAGGAAGATCAGCGCGCTCATCCATAAGATGGCCGACTGGCTGGCGAGGAAATACTTGAGGAAGAAGGCGTGGTCGGCGCGCGCAAGCTCAGGGCCATTGGCGCCGCTGTACTGTGAGATGCCGAATAGCGCCAGCACCGCGATGCCGATCATCAAGGCACGCACCGGCTTCCACGTCCAGCCCAGCCATGCGAATGCGGGGACGGCAGCGGCGAGGATTCCACGCTCGTAGCCATCCATATAGTTGCCGTAGCGCGAGAAGGCGTAGCCGGCGCCGGCAGCCAGCAGCACCGCGAACAGCCAGTCGAACCAGCCCAGGCGGCGAAAATACGACGGCCGCTGCAACGCACCAAGATCGGCGCTCGCCACGGAGGTTTGGGGAGGAGTGGTCGCTTCCATCGCCTGCTCACTTCGTTGGTTTGGACTCGGCATCCGCTGCACTGGCGGCGCCGCTTGGGTCCGCCATGCCGGCAGCGGCGCGGACATCGTGCTTGAGGCGCTCGAACTCGCGGTCGAAGTCGAGTGTGCGGCGCGTGGTCGACATGGCCGTCAACACATGTGCGCCAGAGGTGGTATCGCCGGGTTGCGGCCGAATCCACAGCCACCAGCGGCGCTCTCGTACGTAGAACATCGAGAACACGCCCAGCACCAGCAGCAACGACCCAAGATACACGATGTTCTTGCCCGGCGCACGCGTGAGCTGGAACACGCTGGCCTGCACCTGCTGGAAGTCGGCGAGCTGCAGATAGACAGGCGCACCATAGAACACGCTGTCCGACAGCGCGTTGATGGCGCTCTGCAGCCACTGGCTGCTCGCCGCGTCGACCGCCGGTGCGGCCTGGCCGGCCTGGGCCCGCGCGAGGTGCCACAGTTCCCACATCGAGCTGTTGATGATCTTCATCAGGACGTCGGCGGCCTTCTCGCGCTCCGCTTCCGGGACGGACTTCTGCAGAAAGGTGGCGACCGCAGCGAAACCGCCCTGCGCCTGCGGGGCATCGCCCTTCGCATCGGGGGCGCCCGCGAACAGGTCGAGGGCGCGCCGGGCGCTTTCCGTCAGCTGCCTGCGCAGCTCTGCACGGTCCTCGCCGGGCATGGACAGCAGTGCGAACCGGCGCGCCGCCTCTGCGCGCATCGCCGGAGTCTGCAGCGCGGCGCGCAGGCGCATCCAGTCGTTCACGGTGCCCTGGGCGTCGGCGGGAATGCGCAGGTAGCGGAACGGCTCGTCGGGCTGCGTGCGCACGCCGGCGAGAAACACGGATTGCCCGTCCAGCGTAACGGGCAGCATGTAATTGCTGAACTCGCGCGCCTGGCCGTTCGCGTCGCGCAGCTTGTACTGCACCGACGGACCGACATTGCGCAGGCCACGCTCGCGCGTGGTCCGGGTGGCGTTGCCGAGTTCGGCCCGCAAGCCTCCGGCATCGCCGCCGCGCTTGCCTACGCCGCGTGCGTCGGGCTTGCCGGAGGCGTCGGTCACGGTCTCGATGTTCATCAGCCGGAAATCGGTGAACTCCACCGTGTAGTCCGTACCGTGGCCGCTGAGCCGCGCGTTCTCGCCCACGGTGCCCGACATGGCGAAGGTCTTGTCTTCCGCCCCGCGCATCGGAAAGCCTGTGAGCTTGAGCTTGGAGCCGCCGTCCTCGAAGCTCGACTGATAGATCGCCACGCCGTCATACACGAACGGCTTGTTCACCTCGACGCGTGCGTCCGTCTGCTTGCCGGTGCGGCGGTCCGTCACGACGATGTCGCTGGCGAACAGCTTCGGCATGCCGGTCGAGTAATGCTCGACGGTGAACTTCTTGAGCGTGATGGTGAACGGCAGGTCCTGGATGAGCGCCCCGTCGCCAATGTTCAGGATCGCCGTGCCGACCGTTGCTCCTTCCGGCACAAAGGCGTTGCCCCGGAAGCCCGGGTTGGCGGTGCTCAGGCGATGCTCCGGGCCGATCTCGCTGATGACCGCATTGCCCTTGATCGGCGATTTGCCGCCAAACCACATCTGCAGGCGGATCATCATGTCGCCGTCGAGCAGCCCGCCCACGCAGATGATGACGATGGCCGCATGCGCCAGGATGTAGCCGATCTTGTTGCCCGCGCCGGCCTTGGCGGTGATGAGCGTCGCGCCGCCGTCGCGTGCAAACGCCCGGATGCGGAACCCGCGGTTCTGCGCGAGTGCTGCAAGGCGGGCCGTTACGGTGGCCGCATCGGCCGGCGCGTCGAATTCGTCCTTGTGATGGAACGCGCGCAGGCTGCCTTCACGCACGTTCTCGCGCCAGGCGCGCATGTCGGCGAGCATCTTCGGCGCATTGCGCACGATGCACAGCGACGTCGACACCACCAGGAACGCCAGGATCAGCAGGAACCACCACGCGCTGTAGACCGTCGGCAGCGACAGCGAACGGAACACGTCGGCCCAGAACGGCCCGAACTGGTTGACGTAGTTCGGATAGGGCTCGTTCTGCTTGAGCACCGTGCCGATCACGCTGGCAATGGCGATCACCGTCAGCAGGCTGATGGCAAAGCGCATCGACGACAGCAACTCGACCGTCTCGCGCAGCGCGCGGCGGCGGGTGCGGATCTGAACGCCGGAGGTGGAGGCAGAAGACATGCGGGACAACGCTATTCAGAAACGAAAACAGGGTGGCGATGCCAGGCGCATTGCCACCCTGTTTTTCTTATGGATTGTGCGACCGTCAATTGACGGCCGGGTGCGACAGATTAGCGCAGGCCGGCAATGTAATCCGCCACGGCCTTGATCTGCTCGGCCGTCATGCGGCTGGCTAGGTCGTGCATCTGCACGCTGTTCTTGCGCGTGCCGTTCTGGAACGCCACCAGCTGGGCCTCGGTGTATTCGGCGAACTGGCCAGCGATGCGTGGGTACTGCGCCGGGATGCCGGCGCCGGTCGGGCCGTGGCAGCCCGCGCACGCTGCGATGCCGCGCTTGGCATCGCCGCCGCGATACAGCTTCTGGCCCAGTTCGATGGTGTCCTTGTTCTTGGCCGAGCCGGGCTTCCAGGCGGCCTGCTTGCCCAGGTAGGCACCGATGTCCTTCATATCCTGCTCGGAGAGCGCACTCGCGTAGAGCGACATGACCGGCTGGTTGCGCTCGGTCTTGGCCTTGAAATCCTTGAGCTGCTTTTCGATGTATTCGGCGTGCTGACCGGCCAGCTTCGGGTTGACGTTCATCGCGCTGTTGCCGCCGGCGCCGTGGCAGCTGGTACAGGCCGGCACGCCGTTGGCCGGGATACCGGTATTGAAGAGCGTCTCGCCGCGGGCGGCGTCAGCCTTGGCGACTTTCTGCTCGGCAGCGTAGGCCACGGAAAAGGCCGATGCCAGGGACAGCGCTGCGACAGCAACAACGTTCGCGATGCGGTTCATTCGCACACCTTGTTTAGATTGTTTTCGAATGCTGCGTGCGCCGCCTAATGCCACACACTTCGGCCCGACCCTGCGGCGCGCGGCATCCCCTTCTCCTCTTGCCAGATCGGCACATGAAAACGGACCGGCCCGGGCCTCGGGGCGGTCCTGCGACGGATCTGGCGGGGACGTCCGTAAACCGGCGTATTGTACAATAACCCTTCTGCAATGCGACCTAGCGGCGCAGCATCTACGCAGTTTCAACACCGCAGTCTACAAGGTTCGCCGCGCATGTCGCTCCTCCATCAAGCCCGTTTCTTTACCACCGTCAATCATCTGCGCGATCTTCCGCCAACGGCCGTGCCGGAGGTGGCGTTTGCGGGCCGCTCGAACGCGGGCAAGTCCACCGCGATCAACATCCTGTGCAACCAGAAGCGGCTGGCGTTCTCGAGCAAGACGCCCGGCCGCACGCAGCACATCAATTATTTCTCGGTCATGCCGGCCAAGGCGGAAGACCCGCTCGGCTTCCTCGTCGACCTGCCGGGCTATGGTTATGCCGAGGTGCCGGGCGAAGCGAAGTCGCACTGGGAACACCTGCTCGGCGACTACGTCCAGACCCGCCCGCAACTTGCCGGCCTGGTCATCATGATGGACGCACGCCGGCCCTTCACCGACCTCGATTGCCAGATGGTCGAGTGGTTCCTGCCGACGGGCAAGCCGATCCACGTGCTGCTCACCAAGGCGGACAAGCTGACCAACAACGATGCCTCACGCTCGCTGATGGGGGCGCGCAAGGTACTGAAGGATTATCAGGCGCAGACCGACGGCGATGTATCGCTGACGGTGCAGCTGTTCTCGAGCCTGAAGCGCCGCGGCATCGAAGAAGCGCAGCGAATTGTCGCAGGCTGGCTGTGCCTGCCCGAAGCCTCCGAGCCCGTGCCGCCGGCCACGAAGGCAAAAAAAACCCCGTCGCCAGACGCGCAACGGGGATAACGACCCCATCGAGCCATCGATGGGAACCCGCGTCAGGGAGGAGCCGCGGGGGACGCTGCATCAGCGTCGCTGGCGCATTGTCCGTGCGTAAGAGGGATAATCGCCAAGAAAGTTTTCAAAGTTCACAGTGTGTTCTTAGAGTCTGCTGACATGATTTCGAGCTTCCCCGACCATCGTCCGCGCCGCATGCGCCGCGACGATTTCTCCCGCCGCATGATGCGCGAGTCGCGCCTCACACCCGACGATCTGATCTACCCTGTGTTCATCCTTGAAGGCAGCAACGTACGCCAGGCCGTGCCGTCCATGCCGGGCGTCGAGCGGGTGTCGATCGATGTGCTGATGGGCGTCGCCGAGCAGTGCGTGCAACTGGGCATTCCGGTGCTCGCGCTGTTCCCGGTCATCGAACCGTCGCTCAAGACGCCGGACGGCATCGAGGCGACCAACGCAGACGGCCTGATCCCGCGCGCCGTGAAGGCGCTCAAGGCGCGCTTTCCCGAGCTAGGCATCCTGACCGACGTGGCGCTCGACCCGTACACGAGCCACGGCCAGGACGGCGTGCTCGATGACAACGGCTACGTGCTCAACGAAGAGACGGTGGAAATCCTCACGCGCCAGGCGCTGGTGCAGGCTGAAGCCGGCGTGGACATCGTCGCTCCGTCAGACATGATGGACGGCCGCATCGGTGCGATCCGCCTGGCGCTGGAGCACGACAACCACATCTACACGCGCATCATGGCGTACGCCGCCAAGTACGCATCGGCGTTCTACGGCCCGTTCCGGGATGCCGTGGGTTCGGCCGCGAACCTGGGCAAGGGCAACAAGATGACCTACCAGATGGATCCGGCCAATTCGGACGAGGCGCTGCGCGAAGTGGCGCTCGACATCGCCGAGGGCGCCGATATGGTAATGGTCAAGCCCGGCATGCCGTATCTCGACATCGTGCGCCGCGTGAAGGACGAATTCCGCTTCCCGACGTACGTGTACCAGGTCAGCGGGGAATACGCGATGCTGAAAGCCGCCGCGCAGAACGGCTGGCTGGATCACGACAAGGTCGTGCTGGAATCACTGCTGGCGTTCAAGCGTGCCGGCGCAAACGGCATCCTGACGTACTTCGCACTGGACGCCGCCCGTCTGCTGCGAGCCTGATGATCAGGTGGAAGGTTTCGCCGCCTGTGCCGTGCCGAGTGCGCGGCGCAGGCTGGCGAGGAACGTGTCGGCACGCTGAAAGCCGATCACCCGGGCTTGTACCTCGCTGCCGCGCACATCAAAGAAGACGGTCCCCGGCGGGCCGAACAGGCCAAAGCGCTTGAGCAGTGCTTGGTCATCTGCAGTGTTGGCCGTGACGTCCGCCTGCAGCAACACCACCTCGGCGAGCGCCGCGCGCACCCGCGCATCGGTGAACGTCAGGTGCTCCATCTCCTTGCAACTCACGCACCAGTCGGCGTAGAAGTCGAGCATCACAGGTTTGCCGGCTGCACTGGCGTTGCGCACTTCGGCATCGAGCTCGGTCACGCTCTTCACGCGCTTGAAGGTCAACGCCGGTGCGTTCGTCATCGCCGAGGTGCGCAGCACGCCCGCCAACGGCTGCAGCGGATCGCGCCCGCCTGCGGCCACGCCCAACAGCTGTGCCACGCCGGCCAGCGCCAGCACCATGCCGATCACCTTGCCCAGGCGTTGCAGGTTGCCGGCGCCGTCGGGCAGCGAATCGAACGTCCGCAGAAACACGGACGCGCCGATCAGCAGCGTACCCCAGCCGACCATCGCCATCCACGCAGGCACGACCGGCTGCACGATGTACCAGGCCACCGCCAGCAGGATGAAGCCGAAGACCGCCTTGGTGACGACCAGCCAACGCCCCGAACGCGGCAGCAGATTGCCAGCGCCCACACCGACGAGAATCAGCGGAATCCCCATCCCGATAGACAGCGCGAACAGCGCCATACCGCCCACGGCCGCGTTGCCGGTTTGCGAGATGTACACGAGCGCTCCCGCCAAGGGCGCGGTGACGCAAGGGGACACAATCAAGGCAGACAGCGCGCCCATGACGGCCGCTCCCACCACCTGGCCGCCGCTCAGCTTGTTGGACGCCTGCGTCAGGTGGTGATGCCACGCCGCCGGCAGCTGCAGTTCGTACAAGCCGAACATCGACAACGACAGCAACGCGATCAGCAGCGCAAAGGCACCCAGCACCCAGGCATTCTGCAACGCTGCCTGCAGCCCCTGGCCTGCCAGCCCGGCAGCCACGCCCAGCGCCGTATAAACAACGGCCATGCCGAGCACGTACGCCACCGACACCAGTGCCGCGCGCATACGCGTGGCGTGCTCCCCCACAACGATGGCCGACACGATCGGCAGCATCGGCAGCACACACGGCGTAAAGGTCAGCAGCAAGCCCAAACCAAAGAACAGCGCAGCGATCGCGCCGAGGTTGCCGCTGTCCAGTGTGCTGGCAATGCGTCCTTGCTTGCCCTCCGGTTCGGTGCTGTCTGCCGCCGCGGCAGTCGGCGCCATGGGTACGGCTGAGGCAGGCGACGGACGCACCTGGAACCGGCTCTTCATCGGCGGGTAGCATAGACCCTGGTCCGCGCAGCCCTGGGAGGTCACGATCATCGTGAACGGCGAGTCTGCATTCAGTGCCTTCACGCGGAAGGCAACCTCATGGCGATACGTCTCGACGTCCTTGTTGAAGGTCTCGTCAAATTTGACCTTGCCGGGCGGCATGTCGAGCGGGGCCAGCGTGACGGTGGCCGGTTCGGCGCCCACGGCAAAGCGCTCGCGATACATGTAATAGCCATCGGCAATGCCGAAGCGGACCTCGACGGTCTGCCCGTCCACCTGCGTCGCCGAAAAACGGAAAGCCTGCTCCGGCGGCAGGAAGTCGTCAGCGGCATGCGCGGGAACCCGCAAAAGCGCCACCAAGACGAGCAGCACGAGCCATTGCAGCATGCGCCGCGCGGACAGGAACGAAGACGAGGTCATATCAACAACAATCAGACGTCAGACAGAGGGCGGCGGCGAAGCTTCTTCAGCTACCCACGCAAGATACGCCGGCAAGCCCGCCGTCACCGGCACGGCGATGAGTTCCGGCACCTCGTAGGGATGCGCCTGGCGCAACACCGCTTCCAGCGCCGGGTACACCGCCTGCGTCGTCTTGATCAGAAGCGGGATCTCGGTCGCGTGCTCGATCGCGCCGTTCCACCAGTACGACGACATGCACGCCGGCAACCGGTTGACGCAAGCGGCCATGCGGGATTCCAACACGGCCCGGGTGACACGATCCGCGCTATCCACATTCGGCAGGTTGGTCAGCACAAGCAGTACATCGGTTCCAGCGGGCATAGAGCCTCCATCAGCGCCATGGGGCGACATGTCGGTTGCGGCAGGCAACAAAAAAGCCAGGACGTAAGTCCTGGCTTCATTGTAATGCGCGCCGAGGCACGCATTTTTCGTAGCCCCCGCCGCGACGCCATGTCGCAGCGGCGAACTTCGGCTGACCTTACTCAGCAGCCGCTTCGGCTTCCACAGCCTCGGCAACTTCCGGGCGATCGACCAGCTCGACCAGCGCCATCGGCGCGTTGTCGCCCTGGCGGAAGCCGAACTTCAGGATGCGGGTGTAGCCGCCCGGACGGGTCGCGTAGCGCGGGCCCAGTTCCGTGAACAGCTTGGTGACCATATCGCGGTCGCGCAGACGGGCAAATGCCAGGCGGCGGTTTGCAACGGTGTCCTTCTTGGCCAACGTGATGAGCGGCTCGACAACCTTGCGCAACTCCTTGGCCTTCGGCAGGGTGGTCTTGATCAGCTCGTGCTGGAACAGCGAGTTGGACATGTTACGCAGCATCGCGAGACGGTGCGACGAGGTGCGGTTCAGTTTCCGCAGACCATGACGGTGACGCATGATGATTCCTTCTTAAGAGTGTTTGACCAGCTCTTCTATCGCCCCTGACGAGGCGCGGGCCGGTAGCCTTGACTATGCCGCTCAGACCGCAGCGACGGGAAAACGGCCGATGCACAGGCACCGGCCGACAACTGCAATTTACTTCTCGAGACCTGCGGGCGGCCAGTTCTCGAGCTTCATGCCGAGCGTCAGGCCACGCGAAGCGAGGACTTCCTTGATCTCGTTGAGCGACTTGCGACCCAGGTTCGGGGTCTTGAGCAGCTCGTTCTCGGTACGCTGGATCAGGTCGCCGATATAGTAGATGTTTTCAGCCTTCAGGCAGTTGGCCGAACGCACCGTGAGCTCGAGGTCGTCAACCGGGCGCAGCAGGATCGGGTCGATCTGCGGAGCGCGGGCAGCGGCGGCCTCTGCGGCGCTTTCGGTGCCTTCCAGGGCAGCGAACACCGAGAGTTGATCCACCAGAATGCGAGCCGACTGGCGAATCGCTTCCTCCGGCGAGATCACGCCGTTGGTCTCGATGTTCATGACCAGCTTGTCGAGGTCGGTACGCTGCTCCACACGGGCAGACTCCACCGCGTACGACACGCGGCGCACCGGTGCGAACGAGGCGTCCAGCACGATGCGGCCGATGACCTTGCTCGACTCGTCGCCGAACTTGCGCACGTTGCCCGGCACATAGCCGCGGCCCTGCTCGACCTTCAACTGCAGATCCAGCTTGCCGCCAGCCGACAGGTTGGCGATCACGTGGCCCGGGTTGATGATCTCGACGTCGTGCGGCAGCTCGATATCGGCGGCCGTCACCACACCCTCGCCTTCCTTGCGCAGCGACACCGTGACTTCATCACGGTTGTGCAGCTTGAACACCACGCCCTTGAGGTTCAGCAGCAGGTTGACGACGTCTTCCTGCACGCCATCGATGGTGGAATATTCGTGGACGACCCCAGCGATCGTGACTTCGGTCGGGGCATAGCCGACCATCGACGACAGCAGCACGCGGCGCAGCGCGTTGCCGAGCGTGTGGCCATAGCCGCGCTCGAACGGTTCCATGACGACCTTCGCGTGATGATCGCCAAGCGGCTCAACCGCAATAATTTTGGGCTTCAGGAGTGCTGTTTGCATGTAGGTTGTCCTGTTTCAATACCCTCGGCTCGTTACACCGATAAGGCTGACGGATTGGACTGGAAAGATTCCATCGCGAACCCCGCGACGGAAGACGCACGTGCCGCAAACGCGTTGCGGCACGTAGCGATTCGGATTGCTGCGGCGCCTAAAGACTTTCGGCACACGACCACAATGTTGTAGACGATGAGCGTCCCCAAAAGGCGCACGAACCCGCACCTTCCGGTACGGGCGTCGTCATTAACGCGAATACAGTTCGACGATCAGGCTTTCGTTGATGTCGCCGGCGATATCTGCACGATCCGGGACTTGCTTGAAGATGCCTTCCATCTTCTTCGCATCGACGGTCACCCAGCTCGGGAAACCGGTCTGCTCAGCCAGCGACAGCGATTCAGCGATACGCACTTGCTTCTTCGACTTTTCGCGAACGGCGATCACGTCGCCCGACTTGATCTGGGCCGACGGCACGTTCAGCGCCTGACCGTTGACCAGGATCGCCTTGTGCGACACCAGCTGGCGCGCTTCAGCGCGGGTCGAGCCGAAGCCCATGCGGTAGACGACGTTGTCCAGACGCGACTCCAGCAGTTGCAGCAGGGTTTCACCCGTGTTGCCCTTGCGGCGGTCGGCTTCGGCGAAGTAGCGGCGGAATTGACGCTCCAGCACGCCGTAGATGCGCTTGACCTTCTGCTTTTCACGCAGTTGGTTGCCGTAGTCGGAAGTGCGCGCCCCCGAGGTACGGCCATGCTGACCAGGCTTGCTGTCCAGCTTGCACTTGTCGGCGAGCGAGCGACGTGCGCTCTTCAGGAAAAGATCAGTACCTTCGCGGCGAGACAGTTTCGCCTTGGGGCCGGTATAGCGTGCCACGTTGCGTTCCTTTGTTTTCAGTCATCCGCAGCACAAACTCTGCGGACGGTCCGTCATCGGGCTCCAACCGGAGCCATGACGAACAGTGGGCTTATGAAAAGACGAAACCCGCCTTCCAGAACAATCCGGAAGACAGGCAAGCGGGCAAGTATAGCACCCGCAGACCGACCTCGCCAGCAACTGGCGCGGCCGGCCGAATCACTTAGATGCGACGGCGCTTCGGCGGACGGCAGCCGTTGTGCGGCACCGGCGTCACATCTTCGATCACCTGAATCTTGATACCCAGGTTGTTCAGTGCGCGCACGGCCGATTCACGACCCGGGCCCGGGCCCTTGATGCGCACTTCCAGGTTCTTGATACCTTGGTCCTGCGCCACGCGGCCAGCACTCTCAGCAGCCACCTGAGCGGCGAACGGCGTCGACTTGCGCGAGCCCTTGAAGCCCTGGCCACCCGACGTCGCCCACGACAGGGCATTGCCCTGACGGTCGGTGATCGTGATGATCGTGTTGTTGAACGACGCGTGAACGTGCGCGATGCCGTCGGCGACGTTCTTGCGAACCTTCTTGCGCGCGCGCTGGGCGGCGGTATTCGCTGCTTTTGCCATAGTTCCTATCCTTTACCCGACGGATTACTTCTTGAGCGCAACGCCGGCCTTGCGCGGACCCTTGCGGGTACGGGCATTGGTGCGGGTACGCTGACCGCGCATCGGCAGGCCCTTGCGATGGCGCACGCCACGATAGCAGCCCAGATCCATCAGGCGCTTGATGTTCATCGTCGTTTCACGGCGCAGATCGCCTTCGACGGTGAACTTGTTGACTTCGTCACGCAGCTTTTCCAGGTCAGCGTCCGTCAGGTCCTTGACCTTCTTGTCGGTCGGGACACCGGTCACCTCGCAAATCTTCTGAGCGCGCGAGCGGCCGATACCGTACACAGCCGTCAGGCCGATCACGGTATGTTGGTGGTTGGGGATGTTGACCCCTGCGATACGTGCCATTCGTCAATCCTCTTTGCGAAATTAGCCTTGGCGCTGCTTATGACGCGGGTCCGACGAGCAGATCACACGCACCACGCCCTTGCGCTTGATGATTTTGCAGTTGCGGCAAATGCGCTTAACAGAAGCCAGCACTTTCATGATTTTCCTCTTCCTTCAATTCCAGTCCGCTCACTTCGCCCGGAATACGATGCGCGCGCGGGACAGATCATACGGGGTCAATTCGACCGTCACCTTGTCCCCGGGCAAGATGCGGATGTAATGCATTCGCATCTTGCCGGAAATATGGCCTAACACTACGTGGCCGTTTTCCAGTTTGACGCGGAACGTCGCGTTGGGGAGGTTTTCCAGCACCTCACCCTGCATCTGGATCACGTCGTCTTTAGCCATGTCCCTTCAGCTTCGTGCGACCGCTCCTAGCGGAGCGTCAAGTTACCCTTGAAATTCGCCTTCTTCATCAAAGACTCGTACTGCTGAGACATCACGTAGGACTGCACTTGCGCCATGAAGTCCATCGTGACCACCACGATGATCAACAGCGACGTCCCACCAAAGTAGAACGGCACATTCCAGCGCAGCACCAAGAACTCCGGCAGCAGACACACCAGCGTGATGTAGATCGCACCCGCCAGGGTCAGACGCACCAGAATCTTGTCGATATACCGCGTGGTTTGCTCGCCCGGACGAATACCCGGAATGAACGCCCCACTCTTCTTCAGGTTATCTGCAACCTCGCGGCTGTTATAGACCAGCGCGGTGTAGAAGAAACAGAAGAAGATGATCGCCGCCGCATACAGCAGGATGTACACCGGCTGACCCGGCGACAGCGTTGCCGCCAGATCCTTGACGAACCGTGCAACCGGATTCGTCGAGTTGCCGGCCGTAAACCAGCCCGCGATCGTGGCCGGGAACAGAATGATCGACGATGCGAAGATCGGCGGAATCACCCCGGCCATGTTCAACTTCAGCGGCAGATGCGACGACTGACCGCCATAAATCTTGTTACCAACCTGCCGCTTGGCGTAGTTGACGAGGATCTTGCGCTGGCCGCGTTCGATGAACACCACCAGATACGTCACCGCGCCAATGATCGCCACCACCAGGATCGCGGAGAAAATCCCCATCGAACCCGTGCGCACCAGCTCAAACAGCCCGCCGATCGCGTTGGGCAGACCCGCTGCGATCCCGCCGAAGATGATGATCGAGATGCCGTTGCCCAGACCACGCTCGGTGATCTGCTCACCCAGCCACATCAGGAACATCGTGCCCGTCACCAGCGTGATCACCGCGGTGGCACGGAACATCAGGCCCGGATCCAACACCAGGCCCGGCTGCGCCTCGAGCGCCACGGCAATGCCGAGCGCCTGGAAGGTTGCCAGGACCACCGTACCGTAGCGCGTGTACTGCGTGATCTTGCGCTGGCCGGCCTGACCTTCCTTCTTCAACGACTCCAACTGCGGCAGCACGATCGTCAGCAGCTGCATGATGATCGACGCCGAGATGTACGGCATGATCCCCAGCGCAAACACCGTGAACCGCGACAGCGCACCGCCGGAGAACAGGTTGAACATCCCGAGGATGCCGCCCGACTGCCGTTGGAAGAGCTGCGCCAGTTGATCCGGATCGATACCCGGCACGGGAATGTGCGCGCCGATCCGGTACACCAGCAGTGCCAGCACCAGGAACATGAGCCGACGGCGAAGATCGCCGTACTTGGCCGTGTTCTTGGCCTGGGCCATCACATTAGGTTTCGCCGTGGCCAAACGGATGCTCCGTCAGTGTGAAACAGCAGGCGATTAAGCCAGCGAGCCACCAGCTGCTTCGATTGCGGCCTTCGCCCCAGCCGTTGCGCCGATACCCTTCAGGGTCACCTTCTTGTCGATTTCGCCCGACAGGATCACCTTGGCGCTCTTGACCATCTCGCCCACCAGGCCGGCTTGCTTGAGGGACAGCAGATCGATTTCCTCGATCGGCAGCCCCGCCAGGTCGCCCAGACGCACTTCAGCGGTGAATTCCTTTGTCAGCGAGGTGAAACCACGCTTGGGCAGACGACGATGCAGGGGCATCTGGCCGCCTTCAAAGCCGACCTTGTGGAAACCACCCGAACGCGACTTCTGACCCTTGTGACCACGGCCAGCCGTCTTGCCCAGGCCCGAGCCAATACCGCGACCAACGCGGCGCTTGGCGTGCTTGGAGCCGGCTGCCGGCTTCAGGTTATTCAGTTGCATGCTCTTCTCCGTCTTCCCTTAGCCGATGACCTTGACCAGGTAGGACACCTTGTTGATCATGCCGCGCACTGCGGGCGTGTCCTGCAATTCGGACACCGAGTTCAGGCGGCGCAGGCCCAGACCACGCACCGTAGCGCGATGGTCTTCGCGCGTGCCGATCAGGCTGCGCACGAGTTGGACTTTCACGGTTTTCTGCGACATATCGTTCACCTATCCCTTCGGCTTAGCCGAGGATCTCTTCGACCGACTTGCCACGCTTGGCAGCAATCTCAGCCGGGGTGCTCATCTTGCGCAGGCCGTCCAGCGTTGCGCGCACCATGTTGTAAGGATTGGTCGAACCGTGCGACTTGGTCACGATGTTCGTCACGCCCATCACTTCGAAGATGGCGCGCATCGGACCACCGGCGATCACACCAGTACCGTCCTTTGCAGGCATCATCTGCACCTTGGCGGCGCCATGCTTGCCAACCACTTCGTGCTGGAGCGTACCGTTCTTCAGCGGAACCTTAACCATCTTGCGACGGGCTTCGTCCATTGCCTTCTGCACGGCCACGGGCACTTCCTTGGCCTTGCCTTTGCCCATGCCGATACGGCCGTCGCCGTCACCCACCACGGTCAGTGCGGCGAAACCGAGAATACGGCCGCCCTTGACCACCTTGGTCACGCGGTTGACCGCGATCATCTTCTCGCGAAGACCGTCGTCGCGTTCGTCCCCTTGGACCTTCGGTTGAATTTTTGCCATGACGATATCCTCTATGCCGGCTTAGAACTTCAGGCCAGCTTCGCGTGCCGCGTCAGCCAGTGCCTTCACGCGACCGTGATAACGGAAACCCGAGCGATCGAACGCCACGGCTTCGATGCCGGCAGCCTTCGCCTTCTCGGCGATACGCTTACCCACCAAGGTGGCGGCAGCGGTGTTGCCACCGTTGCCGTTCAATTCCTTGCGGACTTCGGCTTCCGCCGTCGAGGCCGAAGCCAGGACCTTGGTGCCGTCTTCCGAGAAGACCTGCGCGTAGATGTGCAGGTTCGTACGGTGCACAGCCAGACGGGCGACGTTCAGTTCCGCAATCTTCAGGCGGGTCTGACGTGCACGGCGCAGACGCGAGTCATTTTTGTTCATGATGTGCACCCTTACTTCTTCTTGGTTTCCTTCAGGATCACACGCTCATCGGCGTAGCGCACACCCTTGCCCTTGTACGGCTCAGGCGGGCGATAACCACGCACTTCAGCGGCGACCTGACCAACTTTCTGCTTGTCCGAACCCTTGATGATGATTTCGGTTTGCGTCGGCGTTTCCGCCTTCACGCCTTCCGGCATCTCATGGATCACGTCGTGCGAGAAACCGAGTTGCAGCTTCAGGGCGTTGCCCTGAACCGAGGCACGGTAACCCACGCCGACCAGGTTCAGCTTGCGCTCGAAACCCGTCGTCACACCCTTCACCATGTTGGCCGTCAGGGCGCGCATCGTGCCTTGCAGCGCATTGGCTTCACGCGACTCGTCTGCGGGCGAGAACGTGATCGTGCCGTTGTCGGTGTTGACCTTGACCAGCTCGTGAATCGGCTGCGACAGGGTACCCAGCGGGCCCTTGACGGTCAGCAGACCACCAGCGAAATTGACTTCGGCGCCCTTGGGCAGCGCGATGGGAGCCTTACCTACGCGAGACATGGTTCCCCTCCCTTAGGCGACGTAGCAAATGACTTCGCCACCGACACCGGTTGCGCGGGCACGGCGATCCGTCATCAGACCCTTCGGGGTCGAGATGATGGCAACGCCCAGGCCGTTCATCACTTGCGGGATTTCGTTACGGCCCTTGTACACGCGCAGACCAGGCTTCGAGACGCGCTCCAGGCGCTCGATGACCGGACGGCCGGCGTAGTACTTCAGACCAATCGTCAGGGTTGCCTTGCCACCCTGCTCGGTCACGGCGAATTCGTCGATGTAGCCTTCGTCCTTCAGGACCTTGGCGATTGCCACCTTCAGCTTCGACGACGGCATGACCACCGACGCTTTTTCCACCGCTTGCGCGTTGCGGATACGCGTCAGCATATCGGCGATCGGATCGCTCATGCTCATACTGTTTCTCCTGTAGCCTGTGCGTGATTACCAGCTGGCTTTCGTCAGACCCGGGATCTCGCCCTTGAAGGCGATTTCACGGAGCTTGTTACGCGCCAGGCCGAACTTGCGGAACGTACCGCGGGGACGACCGGTGATCGAGCAGCGGTTGCGCTGACGAGTCGGGTTCGCGTTGCGCGGAAGCTGCTGCAGCTTCAGACGCGCTTCGTAACGCTCTTCTTCCGACTTGCTTTGGTCGGCCACGATGGCTTCGAGAGCGGCGCGCTTTTCAGCGTACTTGGCCACGAGCTTGGCACGCTTCTTCTCGCGTTCGATCAGAGACAATTTAGCCACGGTAACCCCTTAATTACGGAACGGGAACTTGAATGCGTTGAGGAGCGCCTTGGCTTCCTCGTCGCTCTTCGCCGTCGTGGTGATGCTGATGTTCAGGCCACGCAGCGCGTCGATCTTGTCGTACTCGATCTCGGGGAAAATGATCTGCTCTTTCACACCGATGTTGTAGTTGCCACGACCGTCGAACGCCTTGCCGGACACACCGCGGAAGTCGCGCACACGCGGCAGCGACACGGTGATGAAGCGGTCCAGGAATTCGTACATGCGCTGGCCACGCAGCGTGACCATCGTGCCGATCGGGTAACCCTGGCGGATCTTGAAGCCGGCGATAGCCTTGCGGGCTTTCGTCACGACAGGCTTCTGGCCCGCGATCTTGGTGAGGTCGCCAGTGGCGTGCTCAATGACCTTCTTGTCATTCACAGCCTCGCCAAGACCCATGTTCAGGGTGATCTTGGTGATGCGCGGCACTTCCATCACGGACTTGTAGCCGAACTGCTTGATCAGTTCGGGCACAACCTTTTCTTTGTAAAACTCTTGCAGACGCGCAGTCATGCTCAACTCCTCTCTCTCGCCCAGAATCAAGCGCCGACGGCAGCACCGGTGGTCTTCAGTACGCGCGTCTTCACGCCACCTTCGACCTTGATGCCGACGCGCGACGGCTTGCCATTGGCATCCACGAGCGCAACGTTCGAAATATGGATGGGCATGACCTTGTCGACCACACCACCCGTGGTACCCAGCATCGGGTTCGGGCGCACGTGCTTCTTGGCGACGTTCACGCCTTCCACGGTCACGTGCTCGCCGAGCACAGCGAGCACGGTACCTTGCTTACCCTTGTCCTTGCCGGTGCGGACGATGACGCGATCGCCCTTGCGAATCTTGTTCATGCGGCCTCCGATTACAGCACTTCCGGCGCGAGCGACACGATCTTCATGAAGCGCTCGGTACGGAGTTCGCGAGTGACCGGCCCGAAGATACGGGTGCCGATCGGCTCAAGCTTGGTGTTCAGCAGCACGGCGGCATTGCCGTCGAACTTGATGAGCGAGCCGTCAGGACGGCGCACGCCCTTGGCGGTACGCACCACCACGGCGTTATAGATGTCGCCCTTCTTGACGCGACCACGCGGGGCAGCATCCTTGACGCTGACCTTGATGATGTCGCCGACGCTGGCGTAGCGGCGCTTCGAACCGCCCAGCACCTTGATGCACATGACTTCACGCGCACCCGTGTTATCGGCCACTTCGAGCCGGCTTTCTGTCTGAATCATGGTGTTCTCGTCCCAACTTAATTCGCCAGGCACACAATGCGCGGAGGCGATCAGTCTTGGTCCCGCCGGCCGCTGGCATTGCGCCAGCCGCGATTGGGTTGATCAACTTGAAGTCGGTAGCTGCCCGACGGCGAGCGCCGCCCGGCCCATTCTTTTTTCCCTCGACCCGAGCCGACTGCGATGCAGCCGACACCCTTACAAAGGGAAAGACCGAGACTATATCACATAATCTCGGTCTTGCAACAGCAAACTACTTCGCTGTTGTTTTAGATCACGCGTGCAGCTTCAACCAGACGCGACACCACCCACGACTTGGTGCGCGAGATCGGGCGCGATTCCGTGATCTCAACCTTGTCGCCTTCGTTGTACTGGTTGGCTTCGTCGTGCGCATGGTACTTCTTGGAGCGCACCACGTACTTGCCGTACAGCGGATGCTTGACGCGGTTTTCGACCAGGACCGTCACGGTCTTGTCCATCTTGTTGCTGACAACGCGACCGACGAGCGTGCGCTTCAGGGACGTTGCGGCTTCAGTCATTTCTGGTTCCCCTTCTGGCCCAGCACGGTGCGGACGCGCGCGATGTCACGACGCACCTTCTTCAGCTGGCTGGTGTTCTGCAGCTGTTGCGTCGCCTTTTGCATGCGCAGGCCAAATTGAGCCTTCAGCAGCTCGGAGAGCTCCTGGTTCAGCCCGGCGACATCTTTGTCGCGCAGTTCGGATGCTTTCATGGTGTGTGCTCCTTACGTTCCGACCTGACGCACCACGAAGCTGGTCGCGATCGGCAGCTTGGCGGCCGCCAGGCGGAACGCCTCGCGTGCCAGTTCTTCACCGACGCCATCCATTTCGTACAGCATCTTGCCCGGCTGAATTTCAGCCACGTAGTATTCCGGGTTGCCCTTACCGTTACCCATACGGACTTCGGCAGGCTTCTTCGAGATCGGCTTGTCCGGGAAAATCCGGATCCAGATGCGGCCGCCACGCTTGATGTGACGGGTCATCGCACGACGGGCCGACTCGATCTGACGTGCCGTCAGACGGCCGCGGCCCATCGCCTTCAGGCCGAACTCGCCGAAAGAGACCGCATTACCGCGCGTTGCGATACCCGTGTTGCGGCCCTTCTGCTCCTTGCGGTACTTCCTACGCTTCGGTTGCAGCATGTTTATTCTCCAGTCTTGGCGTCGGCGCCACGACGGGCACCTGCGCCAGCACCGCGGCGCTGACCAGCCGGACGGCCCTCGCCCTCACGGCGGCGACCTTCCGGGCGACCCGGACGGCGACGGCGCTCATCTTCCTTCGGCTCTTCCACGACGGGCGCATCGTTGCGGCCCAGATGGTCGCCCTTGTACACCCACACCTTGACACCGATGATGCCGTAGGTGGTTTCCGCTTCGGAGAAGCCGTAGTCGATGTCGGCGCGCAGCGTGTGCAGGGGCACACGGCCTTCGCGGTACCACTCGGTACGGGCGATTTCGATACCGTTCAAACGGCCCGAGCTCATGATCTTGATGCCCTGGGCACCCAGGCGCATCGCGTTCTGCATTGCGCGCTTCATTGCGCGGCGGAACATGATGCGGCGCTCGAGCTGCTGCGTGATCGAATCGGCGATCAGCTGTGCATCGACTTCCGGCTTGCGGATTTCTTCGATGTTCACGTGCACAGGCACACCCATGCGACGCTGCAGCTCGGCCTTCAGCAGTTCGATGTCCTCGCCTTTCTTGCCGATCACCACGCCCGGACGCGAGCTGTAAATGGTGATACGTGCATTCTTGGCCGGACGCTCGATGACCACGCGGCCCACCGAAGCGTTCTTCAGCTTCTTCTTCAGAAACTCGCGAACCTCGATGTCTTCCTTGAGCATGTCCGCAAACTGGGTGTTGCTGGCGTACCAGCGCGATGCCCAGTTACGGCTGACAGCCAGACGGAAGCCAGTCGGATGAATCTTCTGTCCCATCGTGACCCCTTAGTTGCCCAGCGTCACAGTGATGTGACAGGTTTGTTTCTCGATGCGGTTGCCACGGCCCTTCGCACGTGCGGTGAAGCGCTTGAGCGACGTTGCCTTGTCGACGTAGATCGACTTGACCTTCAGCTCGTCGATGTCGGCGCCTTCGTTGTGCTCGGCGTTCGCGATGGCGGACTCAACCACCTTCTTCACGATGCCAGCCGCCTTTTTCGGGCTGAACGTCAGCACGTTGAGCGCGCGCTCGATCGGCAGACCGCGGATCTGGTCAGCAACCAGACGCGTCTTCTGTGCGGAGATACGGGCGCCGCGATGAATCGCTTTAACTTCCATGATTGCCCCTTATCGCTTCGCTTTCTTGTCGGCAGCGTGGCCCTTGAACGTGCGCGTCAGCGCAAATTCACCGAGCTTGTGGCCAACCATGTTTTCCGTGACATACACGGGAACGTGCTGACGGCCGTTGTGGACGGCGATCGTCAGGCCGATGAAGTCCGGCAGAATGGTCGAGCGACGCGACCACGTCTTGATGGGCTTCTTGTCCTTGCTGCTCACCGCCGCTTCCACCTTCTTCAGCAGGTGGGCGTCGATGAACGGACCTTTCTTTACGGAACGAGTCATTTCTTAGCTCCTACCTACCGATTAACGCTTGTGGCGGCGCTGGACGATCATGCTGTCCGTGCGCTTGTTACGACGGGTGCGGTAGCCCTTGGTCGGCGTGCCCCACGGGGACACCGGATCACGGCCAGCTGCGGTACGACCTTCACCACCACCGTGCGGGTGATCGATCGGGTTCATCACCACACCACGGACGGTCGGGCGGATACCGCGCCAACGCGTCGCACCGGCCTTGCCGATCTGGCGCAGGCTATGCTCTTCGTTGCCGACTTCACCGATGGTGGCGCGGCACTCGATGTGCACGCGACGCACCTCACCCGAGCGCAGACGCACTTGAGCGTAGATGCCTTCGCGAGCCAGCAGCACGGCGGACGTACCGGCCGAGCGGGCGATTTGTGCGCCCTTGCCCGGCAGAATCTCCACGCAGTGGATCGTCGTACCGACCGGGATGTTGCGGATCGGCAGGTTGTTACCGGCCTTGATCGGCGCTTCCGAGCCGTTGGCGATGGCCTGGCCGACCACGGCGCCCTTCGGGGCGATGATGTAGCGGCGCTCGCCATCGGCGAACAGGACCAGCGCGATGTTGGCGCTGCGGTTCGGATCATATTCCAGGCGTTCGATCTTGGCCGGAATACCGTCCTTGTCGTTACGCTTGAAATCGACCACACGATAGTGGTGCTTGTGACCACCGCCCTTGTGACGGGTGGTGATGTGGCCGTTGTTGTTACGGCCCGACTTCTGGATTTGCTTTTCCAGCAGCGGAGCGTACGGCGCGCCCTTGTGAAGGTCGGGATTGACGACCTTCACCATCGAGCGGCGGCCCGGCGATGTCGGCTTGGTTTTGACGAGTGCCATGATTACTTGGCCTCCGCTTCAAAATTGATTTCCTGACCCGGCTTCAACGAAACGTAGGCCTTCTTCACGTGGTCACGACGACCCATGAAGCGACCGAAGCGCTTTTGCTTGCCCTTCTGGTTCAGGATCTGGACGGACTCGACCTCGACCTTGAACAGCAGTTCGACGGCAGCCTTCACTTCGCCCTTGTTGGCGTCGCGGGCCACTTCGAACACGACCTGCTCGTTCTTCTCGGCCACCAGGGTTGCCTTTTCAGACACCACAGGTGCCAGCAGCACCTGCATCAGGCGATGGTCGTTCTTGGCAACTTGCGTCATTTCAGCAACTCCTCGATCTGCGCGACGGCGCCCTTCGTCACGAGCACCTTCTTGTAGTGCACGAGCGACAGCGGATCGGCGTGACGCGGCTCAACCACGAGCACGTGCGCCAGGTTGCGCGATGCCAGGAAGAGATTTTCGTCCAGGTTATCGGTAATCACGAGCACCGAATCCAGGCCCATGGCGCGGAACTTGTCGGCCAGCAGCTTGGTCTTCGGGGCTTCGACGGACAGGCTGTCAACGACGTTGATGCGGCCTTCGCGGGCAAGCTGCGAATAAATCGAGCGCATGCCGGCGCGGTACATCTTCTTGTTGACCTTCTGCGAGAAGTTTTCTTCCGGGCTGTTCGGGAAGATACGACCACCCCCACGCCACAGCGGGGAGGAGCTCATACCTGCACGGGCGCGACCCGTACCCTTCTGGCGCCACGGCTTCTTGGTCGTGTGCTTGACCTCTTCACGATCCTTCTGCTTACGGTTGCCGCTGCGCGCGTTGGCCTGGTAAGCGACGACGATCTGGTGAACGAGGGCCTCGTTGTAATCACGGCCGAACACTTCCGGCGAGGCAGCAACACCCGCGCCGAGTTGACCGTTGTCCTGGAGCAGCTTCAGTTCCATGCGTTTGCTCCTTATGCCTTCTTGGCGCGAGCCTTCACGGCCGGCGTGACGATGACTTGACCGCCCTTGGCACCCGGGATGGCGCCCTTGACCAGCAGCAGCTTGCGCTCTGCGTCGATGCGGGCGATTTCCAGGTTCTGGACGGTACGGGTGACGTCACCCATGTGACCGGTCATGCGCTTGCCCGGAAACACACGGCCCGGATCCTGCGCCATACCGATCGAGCCCGGCACGTTGTGCGAACGCGAGTTACCGTGCGACGCGCGGCCCGACGAGAAGTTGTAACGCTTGATGGTACCGGCGTAGCCCTTACCAATCGTCACGCCCTGGACGTCGATCTTCTGACCGACTTCGAACAGGTCGACGCTGATGTTCGCGCCGGGCTGGAATTCTGCGGCACGAGCGGCATCCACTCGGAATTCTTTGATGACTTCGCCCGCTTCCACACCGGCTTTGGCGAGATGACCCGCCAGCGGCTTGGTGACGCGGCTGGCACGGCGGGTGCCGAAGGTGACTTGAACCGCGGTGTAACCGTCGGTCTCGTCCGTCTTGATTTGCGTCACGCGGTTGTCGCCGACCTCGAGCACGGTGACGGGAATCGAATCGCCGTCGTCCGTGAAAATACGGGTCATGCCAACCTTGCGACCTACAAGGCCAAGGCTCATGGTTTGCTCCATTCCCAGCTGCGATTGGCCGGGGCTGATTGATACTACGAATCTTGAACTGGGCCGCGCCTAAAGAGACAGCGCACGGCCAAATGGCCAGCCCACTCCCCTTGACTAAAGGGGTAGCCCTACACTATATCCCGGTTACGGACAATCCGCAAGCACGATTGGCGGATTCCCGTCCGGGCGTCGCGCACGGAACAACATTCTTGGCAAAAAGCAAAACGGCGAGCACCTGGCTCGCCGTCCGCGCCCGTTGCCGGCGAACCGGCAGCGTTGTCTTGCTTACTGCAGCTTGATCTCGACGTCCACGCCGGCCGGCAGGTCCAGCTTCATCAGCGCGTCGACAGTCTTGTCGGTCGGATCGACGATGTCCATCAGGCGCTGATGCGTACGGATTTCGAACTGGTCGCGGCTGGTCTTGTTGACGTGCGGCGAACGCAGGACGTCGAAACGCTGGATGCGGGTCGGCAGGGGCACCGGGCCCTTGACGATCGCGCCGGTGCGCTTGGCGGTCTCGACGATCTCAGCGGCCGACTGGTCGATCAGGCGATAGTCGAAAGCCTTCAGGCGGATACGGATCTTTTGGTTCTGCTGCATGATGTTTCCTTAAAGAGCGTGGCGGCCAGGCCGCCGGAAGATGGAAAGAGCGATAACCCGACGATGCGCCGCGCCCTTTGGCAGCAGCGGCGCATCAGTCCGCCTTACTCGATGATCTTGGCGACGACGCCGGCGCCGACGGTACGGCCGCCTTCAC
>NZ_LWRX01000046.1:0-2422 GCF_001683835.1 Ralstonia sp. RL
CAGCTGGTACTGGACCTGTTCCAGCGCATGGACGATCAGGTCGCGTTCGAGCAGACCGAATACGGAACGACCGAGGCCGACCGGCGCCGCGCTGGCCGCGCTTCCCTGCGCGGCCTCGAACAGTTTGCGGGCGCGGGTGTTGTACAGCAGGATGCGGCCCTCGATATTGCACACCAATACACCCTGCGCCAGCTCCGACATGAGCGCGGCCAGCCGGTTGCGCTCCTCCGCAAGCGCGCGGTTGGCCGCGTCGATCTTCGCCTGCACATCGTCTTGCAGGCGCTGGTGCGATGCCGCGAGCGTGTTGAGCCTGGCGCCCAGTTCGCGCACTTCGCGCGCCCCCTGCGGCGCGATCCGATAACCGGGATTGCTCATCAGCAGGACGGCCTCTTCCGCCATGCGCGCCATCGGCACGAGGTAGCGGTCGATCAGCGCCTTGAGCGCCAGCCCTTGCAGGGTCACCAGCAACAGCGCCAGCAGCAGTATCGGAGCGGCGCGCGGCAGGAGCAGCTGTTCGATCAGCAACCGCTGCGCGTCGTCGCGCCCGGCCACGACGGCGAAGAAAAAGCCGCCGACGATCGCCAGCTGCGACGCGAACATCAGCGCCAGCAACAGCCAGAAACGGTATTTGAACAATAGTTTGCGGATCATGCGCGCGCCGACAGCAGTTCTCCCACTTTCCCCATCAGCTCCCGGGTCGAAAACGGCTTGATGAAATAGGCGTCGGCGCCCAGCGCCAGACCCTTGCTGACATCCACGTCGCGCGCCTTGGCCGACAGCATCACGATCCTTATCCGCCTGCCGTCGTTCTGCTCGCGGATCCGGCGGCACACCGCGTATCCGTCCTGCTTCGGCATCAGCACATCCAGCAGCACCAGGTCCGGCCGGAACGCCTCGACCAGCCGCATCGCCTGCTCGCCGTCGTGCGCCACCGCCACCTCATAGCCGCGCTGCTGCATGAGGAATTCGAGCGCTACGACGATATTCGGTTCGTCGTCGACGATCAGCACCTTCCGTGCCATCCATGTATCTCCTCAGCGCGCGTGGGCCGCGCCGGATGCTGCATGAGCAAGCCCCGGGAATCGCTTCCCGGGGCTCGTGCTCCGGCGCTGGCGCCGGGTAATTCCGCGCACGGCCAGAGCCGTGCGCACCGCCTTAGTGGCCGGATGCGGCGGCCGCGCCGATGCCGGTTTCGGAACGCACCTTCTGCGCTTCGTAGCCGGCCTTGTCTTCGCGGGCGCGCTCGCTGCCGTCGAGGATCGAGAACAGCCAGATGCCGATGAAACCGACGGCCATCGAGAACAGCGCCGGCGAGGTGTACGGGAAGATCGCTTCCTTGTAACCGAACACATCCACCCACACCGACTTCGAAATCACGGTGAGAACGACCGCGGTGATCAGGCCGAGGAAGCCGCCGATGGTCGCGCCGCGGGTGGTGCAATCCTTCCACAGCACCGACATGAACAGCACCGGGAAGTTGGCCGAGGCGGCGATCGCGAACGCCAGCGACACCATGAACGCGATGTTCTGCTTCTCGAACACGATGCCCAGCACCACCGCGATGATGCCGAGGATGATGGTGGTCACGCGCGACACGCGCAGCTCGCTTTCGCTGCTGGCCTGGCCCTTCTTGAACACGGTCGCGAACAGGTCGTGCGACACGGCCGAGGCGCCCGACAGGGTCAGGCCCGCCACCACCGCCAGGATGGTCGCGAACGCCACGGCCGACATGAAGCCGAGGAATACGTTGCCGCCGACCGCCTTGGCCAAGTGGACCGCCGCCATGTTGTTACCGCCGAGGAGCTTGCCTGCCGCATCCTTGAACTCCGGATTGGTGCCGACCAGGACGATCGCGCCGAAACCGATGATGAAGGTCAGGATGTAGAAGTAGGCGATCCAGGTGGTGGCCCAGAACACCGACTTGCGGGCTTCCTTGGCGCTCGGCACGGTGAAGAAGCGCATCAGGATGTGCGGCAGGCCGGCGGTGCCGAACATCAGCGCCATGCCGAAGGAGATCGCGGAGATCGGGTCCTTGATGAAGGTGCCCGGGCCCATGATTTCATTTTTCTTCGTATGGACTTCGACCGACTTGGCAAACAGCGCTTCCGGGCTGAAGTTGAACTGCGCCATCACGACAAGCGCCATGAAGGAGGCGCCGCCCAGCAGCATGATCGCCTTGATGATCTGCACCCAGGTGGTGGCGGTCATGCCGCCGAACAGCACGTACACCATCATCAGGGTGCCGACGATGAGCACCGCGACCCAGTACTCCAGGCCGAACAGCAGCTTGATCAGCTGGCCGGCGCCGACCATCTGCGCGATCAGGTAGAACGCCACCACCACCAGCGTGCCCGAGGCCGCGAAGGCACGCAGCGGGGTCTGCTGGAAGCGGTAGGCGGCGACGTCGGCGAAGGTGAAGCGG
>NZ_LWRX01000121.1:0-1798 GCF_001683835.1 Ralstonia sp. RL
TCAAGCTGCGCGGCGATTACCTGGCCATCGTGACCCTCGGTTTCGGCGAAATCGTGCGCATTTTCATGAACAACCTGAATGCGCCGGTCAATATCACCAACGGCCCGCAGGGGATCACGCTGATCGACCCGGTTGCCTTCGGTAGCTTCAGGTTTTCGGGTACGACGGAGGTGTTCGGCTACACGCTGACCGGCCCGATGAAGTATTACTACCTGCTGGTGGCGCTGGCGATTGTCGTCATCGTCATCAACCTGCGCCTGCAGCATTCGCGCATCGGCCGGGCCTGGCAGGCCATCCGCGAGGACGAGGTTGCCGCCAAGGCGGTCGGCATCAACACCCGTAACATCAAGCTGCTCGCTTTCGCGATGGGGGCGAGCTTTGGCGGCATCGCCGGCGGTGTGTTCGCCGCCATGCAGGGCTTCGTGTCGCCGGAGAGCTTCTCGCTGATGGAGTCGATCATGATCCTGGCGATGGTCGTGCTGGGGGGCATGGGGCATATCCCGGGGGTCATCCTCGGCGCCGTGCTGCTCAGCATCCTGCCGGAAGCCCTGCGCTACGGCGTCGGGCCGGCCCAGATGGCCCTTTTCGGCAAGCAGCTGGTCGATCCGGAGAGCCTGCGCATGTTGGTCTTTGGGCTGGCGCTGGTGCTGGTCATGCGCTTCAAGCCGGCCGGCCTGTGGCCGTCGCCCGAGCGCAAGCGGGAACTGGGCGAGAAACGCATGGAGGTCGCCAAATGAGCGGGACTGCGCCGCTTCCCCTGCTTGAGGCGCAGGCGGTCGCCAAGCACTTTGGCGGCGTCAAGGCCTTGCGCGATGTGTCGCTGACCATCCGGCGCGGCGAAATCTACGGCCTGATCGGACCGAACGGTGCCGGCAAGACGACCTTCTTCAACTGCATGACGGGGCTGTACGTGCCGGATGGCGGCGGCTTTCTCTTCGACGGCACGCCGCTGCTCGCCGATGCGCCGCACCAGGCGGCCGCGCGCGGCATCGCCCGCACCTTCCAGAACATCCGCCTGTTCGGCAACATGACAGCGCTGGAGAACGTCATGGTTGGCCGTCATGTGCGGACCCGGGCCGGCGTGCTGGGGGCCATGCTCAACACGGCGGCGACCCGGGCCGAAGAGGCAGCCATCCGCCAGCGCGCGATGGATCTGTTGCATTACGTCCGCATCGAGGATCGGGCTGACGACCTGGCCAAAAACCTTTCCTACGGTGATCAGCGCCGGCTGGAGATCGCCCGCGCCCTGGCCACCGAGCCCGCGCTGCTCTGCCTGGACGAGCCGGCGGCCGGCATGAACGCGACCGAAACGGCGGAGTTGCGCGAACTGATCGAGGGTATCCGGGACGACGGAACCACGATCCTGCTCATCGAGCACGACGTCAAGCTGGTCATGGGCTTGTGCGACCGGGTGGCCGTCCTCGATTATGGCGCCCTGCTCATCGAGGACGTACCTGCCGTGGTGCAGAAAGATCAACGCGTCATTGAGGCTTACCTAGGTGCTTGAAGTAACCGGACTCCACGTCGCCTATGGCGGCATTCAGGCGGTGCGCAGCATCACCTTCCACGTCAACAAGGGCGAGACGGTGGCGCTGATCGGTGCCAACGGCGCCGGCAAGACCAGCACGCTGAAGGCCATCGCCCGCGTGCTCGATGCCGTCGGCGGCGATGTGCATTTTTGCGGCGAGAAGATCAGCCGGATCGCGCCCCATCACGTCATCCGGCAGGGTATTGCGCTGGTGCCGGAAGGGCGGGGCGTCTTTCCCCGCCTGACCGTCCGGGAAAATCTGCGCATGGG
>NZ_LWRX01000193.1:0-1395 GCF_001683835.1 Ralstonia sp. RL
CGGAACGCGCCGGCGAAGCGGCCGCCGCCGGCGCCGGCCGCAAGCCGCTGGTGCTGCTGGTCGAAGACGACCACGATGTGCGCACGGTGGTGCGCCGCCAGCTCACCGAGCTCGGCTACCCGGTGCTGGAAGCGCAGGACAGCGCGGAGGCGCTCTCGCTGCTGCACAGCGTGCCCGACATCGGCATCCTGGTGTCCGACATCGTCATCCCCGGCGGCATGAACGGCCGCGAGGTCGGCCGCGCCACGCGCGCAAGCCGCCCGCACATCCGCGTGGTGCTCATCAGCGGCTACGCCGACGACGCGCAGGCCGCCACGGCCGAGGATGCGCCGCTGTACGTGCTGAAGAAGCCGTTCACCAAGGCGATGCTGCAGGCGGCGCTGGACATGGAGGCGCCATGACGAGGAAATCCGCCGCCGACAGCCACGGCAAATGCATCTACGTCGTCGAGGACGACGCCGACGTCGCCCGCGTGATCCAAAGCACGCTGCAGGACTTCGGTTTCGACATCACCATGTGCCGCACCGCGTCCGAGCTGCTGCGGCGCATGGAACGCCATGCCGCCGACCTGTGCATCGTCGACCTCGGCCTGCCGGACATGGACGGCATGGAGGTGGTGCGGCGGCTGCAGGAGCGGCACGGCTGCGGCATCCTGATCCTGACCGGGCGCGGCTACGTCGGCGACCGCGTCATGGGGCTGGAGCTGGGCGCGGACGACTATGTCGCCAAGCCGTTCGACCCGCGCGAGCTGGTGGCGCGCGTGCGCAGCATCCTGCGCCGCACCGCATCGTCCGCCGGCGCGCACCAGCGCGCGGGCACGGCGCTGTTCGCCGGCTGGCGCTTCAATACCGGCAACAACGTCTTGCGCGCCGCGGACGGCACGGAATGGACGCTCAGCACGGCGGAAGCGCAACTGCTGAAAGCCTTCCTGGCGCGCCCGAACCGCATCCTGAGCCGCGAGCAACTGCTCGACGAGCGCGACATTTCGCCCTTCGACCGCAGCATCGACGTGCGCATCTCGCGCCTGCGCCGCAAGCTGGAAGCCGATGCGCAGCATCCGCAGCTGATCCGCACCGTGTATGGCGCGGGTTATCTGTTTGCGGCGGAGGTGGGCTGGGACTGAGTGCCGCCGCTTTTTTGCCAAGGCCGCCTTCACTGGAAAGGCACGGGCCTTTGACCCTCCCTGCCATGGCACGACCGACATCATTTGCTGGCCGGGCTTTTATGCATTTTTTCAGCCCGTGCCAAGTGCAGCGATTCGAAGACAAGCTCTGCAACGAAGCACAACGGTGCTCCGAGGTGAAATGGTGCGTGGAACGCACCCTACGCTTGCTACCGGTCCGCTGGCGGAGCCGGCGCAATGATCACGGCATCCGGCGGCATCTGGTCGCCGAT
>NZ_LWRX01000248.1:0-9505 GCF_001683835.1 Ralstonia sp. RL
CAAAAGAAACTCCTTCCGAGCGGCACTCCGGTTTATTTCGGGCTGGTGGGCTTAATGTGGGACCGCGAATTTGTCATCCCAGCATTTGATCCGGACCGAGCCGGTCAACTGGAATACGATCTGACTCAACATATCCTGCACATCAACAATGAGAGTCCACGACGAATCGGCATCCTGGGATCGCGCTCCATCGAGGACCGATTGACCTCCCGCTTTTCGGGCGTCATGAGTGAGCTGCGACGCTCCTATGATGTGTCGGTTCTGCCGCCAGATGGCAAGGACATACCTCAAGACATTTCCGTGCTGCTCGCCCTCTGGACGAATGAGGACAAGCAGGCGAACGAAACTTATTCTCTCCAGCAGGCGAAAATCGAACGCTATCTTCAGCAGGGAGGAAAGCTGTTGATGATTATCGATCCTCGCTTGAATGGAGTGGTGACGCCGACAACGCTCGACAAGCCGTCGCCCATCACCGAAGCAAATTTCCCGTTCACCTCTCTCTTCAAACATTGGGGGGTGCAATTTAACACCACCCATGTTGTAGGGGACTTAAAAAATGCTAGCTCTGTTCAAATCCCGGGCCTGGGGTCGATTCGATATCCGTTCCTGATCAATATAAGTGCCGACGGCCTTTCCCGAAATCTCCCGATCACCAAAACGCTGGAAAAGATGGTCTTCTTAAATAGTGGCGCGCTTGAACAAACCACTCCGCCGCAGCGTAAAGGGTTCAGCGAGTTCGTTCCATTGATCATGAGCTCCAGCGAGAGCGGCAGCTACGACTTCTCCACCGCACCCCTATTGCAACTTCAAAAGAGCTCGAATAGACCTGAAAGCATACTGAGCCCGCTTAACCTGTTCTCCCATGGCGCCAATCCGCTTGCGAATGATCTTGGTCCCCATTTCTCGATCGAGAAGAGTACCTCTGACAACGTCGGCGCAATTGAACACATCGACCAGAAGCTGCGAAGCGATCAGCAACCAAGGATTCTCGCGGGCTTGGTGAATCAAGGCAGCGGATCTGCCCCGAAAACCCCAACCGCCATCATCGTTGCCGATGCCGACTTTATCGCAGACGATTTGGCGATATTCTCGCCTGTTCCGCCTGACGCCCCGGCGAACAGTGGGAATGATGTACTGTTGCCCGATAACGCCATGGCTTTAACCAAAACATCGTTTCAAGCGAATGAAGACATGTCGAAATTCGGGAACGCTTCTGTGCAGCAGCCAAACGACAACATCAACTTTGTGCTGAACGCCATTGATTATTTGTCGCTCAATGACAGCCTGGCCGGCATTCGCTCGCGAGGGCAGAGTTTGCGTGAATTTACCCGAGTGCGAGACCTCGAAAAAGTCGCTCAGGAACAATTCCTGGATGCTGAAAAGCGATCGCAAGCCAAATTGAATGCGGTCACACAGAAACTCAACCAGACCATCAGGAAAAAGGAAGGTGGCCAGAAATTCTTGATGACTGCAAAGCAGCAGTCCGAGATCAAAAAATACCTCGACGAGGAATCGGATAGCAAAAGGGAGCTTCGTGCGGCGAGAAGCCTTCTCCGGGAAAATATCAAGTCCTTGGGTAACCGCTTGCTTCTTCTGAATCTTCTGCCCGTTCCGTTATTGGTGGCCTTTTGCGGGAGCTTTTACATGTGGAGAAGATCCAGGAGAGCGTCTGTTTGATGTCCGGCCCACAGCGAGAAGTGACCCGAATGAATCCAAGAGGAGTATCAATGCCCAAGACATCCACTTTGATCACGGCCGGTTTGGTATTTGTGAGTTGCGTATTGGTATATTCCCAGACTCAGGCTCCGGATAACGGGCAGAGGCTGCGTTTCGGTCAAAGCGCTGTCAAGGAATTCAAGCCTGAGGATCTGGAATCCATTGTTCTCCAAGATGGACGGAGGACCATCGAACTTAAGAGACGGGTGAACTACAGCTGGGCAGTAATAGACGGGCCACTTGCTTTCGATGCCGACGAGGAGAAGATCAGGAATTTCCTGGTCAAGCTCCTTTCCATCCGCGTGGGAGATGTCATTCCTGGAGGAGAAAATCGTTTGGAGGCATTCGGGCTGTTGCCTGTCGACGGTAAAAGGACAGCACAGCAGGGCAGTCACGCGGGAACGTCTATATCGCTTAAGGGGGATGGCAACGCACCCCTGTTCGACATGGCGCTCGGCAAGGCTAGAAAATTTGGCGGCGGCTCCTATGCCACGTTTTCGGACAGGCCGGATGTCTATCTCATTCCTGACAATTTCAGTTACATCCGCGATTGGGAGTACTGGCTCGACAAAACTATCGTGGATGTCGAGGGCAAAGACATCGTGGCCATCGACTTCTTGACGATGAAAAACGCGCCGCGACTGGAGCGGACATCGGAGTCCAGTCCGTGGAAAGTCATCAGAAAAGCAGCCGGCATGCAGTCACTCGATTCTCCCGTCTTGGAACAGGAAACGCTGCCGAACCTGACGAATTCTTTAAAGGAGCTGCAATTTATCCACGTATTGCCGAAAAATGTGGGACCGGGCGCTACGATACGCACCAGTCTTGATCCAACGAGGGAAGTGGTGTCAAAGATTGGGCTGGAACTATTTTCCGGAAAATACTTTACGGTCACCCTCTACAAGCATCGGGCAAAGGATTCGGCTCCTGCTGTATCGTATTACGCTTCGATTCAGATGAAGCTGGTCACGATGGACAAGCTCGATAAATACGATGCGATTTCCATGATCACCGACAGGGACGCGTTTAACGCCAAGACTGAACCCTATTTTTTTGCGCTGGATGAAGCATCGGCGCAGCGATTTTTGGTGAACTAATGCTTCGCGCCGGAATGATCCATCCGATAGCAACTCACTCATGGTTGAAAGTGCAAAAGTGACCAATACCAATTCTCAGAATGCGAGCGGCAGCACCATGATCGAAGTCGATCGCTTGAAAATGGCTTATGGATCGTTTATCGCGGTGGACTCCATTAGCTTCACATTGAAAGCGGGGGAGGTATTGGCTCTTCTCGGGCCGAATGGTGCGGGCAAATCGACCACGATGAAAATGCTGACGTGCTTTCTTCCGCCGACCGCAGGGACGGCGCGAATATGCGGCAACGACATCAGAACTGAGCCCGAAAAGGTGAAGTCATCGATCGGCTTCATGCCGGAAAATGCCCCGCTGTATGCGGACATGAATGTATATGAATTCCTGCATTTCATTGCGAGGATGCGCTCCATCCCTGAGCGCAATATCAAAGAGGCGATCCACAAGGTCGTTGAACTTTGCCATCTTCAGCAGGTGGTATATAGGTCCATTGACCACCTGTCAAAGGGCTATCGCGCCCGCGTCTCCATGGCCCAGGCTTTAATCCACGATCCGCCTGTCTTGATCTTCGATGAACCGACGGACGGATTGGATCCCAATCAGAAGGACGAAGTGAGAAATCTCGTTCGACGCTTGGCCCCGAACAAGTGCATCATCTTGTCCACGCATATTCTGGAAGAAGTGGGACCCGTTTGTAGTCGGGCAATTATTATCGCGAAGGGAAAAATCCGTTTTGATGGGGGACCGCAGGACCTCATTAGCCAAGCAAAAGACGGCCAGCTGAACGCAGTATTTCGCAAATTGACACATGGCGTGGAGTGACGCGCGAGATACCTTCTCTTTTTTGACCTGAGTCATAGGCATCCTCAATCCAGCAGGTGTACAAAGAGCGTCAGGAAGAGTTTAACCAATTGGATTTTCGCTTCTGAATTGCGAATACAGCAGCGCACTTATTGGACCCTGTCACTGTGAAGGAACGGCAATGAAATCCACCATTGTGGCCGCGATGGCACTCGCGAGTTCGTTGGCTTTGGCGCAGCCTGCGTCTCCGCCTTCCAACGATCCCAAGGCAGCGCAGGCGGCGCCAAATCCGGCTGAGTTTGACAAGCAGATGGCGCAGGTACAGGAAAATATGAAAAAGATGCAGGAGCAAATGACGAAGCTCCAGCAGACGCAAGATCCGCAAGAACGCCAGCGCTTGCTTCAAGAGCACTGGTCCACCATGCAAAATGCGATGGGCATGATGCAGGGTATGTGGGGACCGGGCATGATGGGGTGTTGCGGTGTCGGCACGACGGCGGGTGGCGGCCATATGATGGGCGGTCACATGATGGGTGGCCCCATGATGGGATGGCAGGGCATGGGGGGCTATTATTCCAAGCTGACACCGGAGCAATTGAAGCAGCGCCAATATATGACAGACCAATACCTGGCGATGCAACAAATGATGATGAACCACATGATGTGGCACCAGCATTGGATGGGGCAGATGCAACCAGCTCCAGGTAAATGAAGCAGATCGACCGCAACTAGAATTCCGGCCCGAATCTGTAGAAGCGCATAGCATCGACCCTATGGTCCGGATGCTAGCGGGGCGCGCTTATGGGGCGCCGGAGGTGCAGGCATCGGCGTGGGTAAGCCCTTGCAAGATGCCGCAATCCTTCACGACATGTCCAGTCTCGCATTGGCTGCGCAATGCGTTGAGCTGTTTATCAAGCGCTTTCAGTTCCGCGATACGGCGCCGCACTTGTTCAATATGCTGATCCAGCATGGCATTCACCGCGCCACAGCTTTCGTTGGGCGCATCGCGAAGCTGTAGCAAGGTTCGCACATCATCGAGCGTCATATCAAGCGAGCGGCAGCGCCGGATGAATTGCAGGCGCTCGACATGTGCATCGTCGTACAGCCGATAGTTTCCCTGCGACCGCGCCGGCGCAGCCAATAGACCTTCCTGTTCGTAAAAACGGATGGTCTCGACTTGGCAACCGGTGCGTCTGGATAATTCTCCGATCTTCAATGTAACCTCGCATCCTTTCCGTGTTTCCAATAACTGCTTGACTCTATAGTAGCTATAGGGTCTCTAATGTGCAATGTGGGAACAATAATGCGCAGGAGAATGACATGAGTTGCTGTGATAACAAGGGATGCTCCGGTAATACGGCCCAGCTCGCGCCGGTTAAGGCAGTGGCCAGCCCAGGGGCCGCCGAAGCAGTGTTCCGAATCCAGAACATGGATTGTCCGACCGAAGAAAAATTGATTCGCAGTCGGTTGCAAGGCATGGATGGCATCGAAAACATGCAATTCAATTTGATGGAACGCGAGTTGACCGTGCAGCATCGCCTCCCGTCGATTGATGCGATCGTTGCCGCACTCAAGACACTCGGCATGGATGCGGTGACAAAGTCCGACTCGCTGGGAGCGCCCCCCGAGTTCGTGAACGCCGCCAGCGAGATGGACACACATCATATCCCGCGCCGCACCTGGGTCTTGATGGCGATTTCTGGATTGACGGCGATCGGCGCTGAAGTTGTGGCCTGGAGCACCGGGCAAGAGACTTCATGGTCTGTCATCGCGCTCGCACTGATTGCGATTCTGACCGGCGGTCTGGACACCATGAAGAAGGGCTGGATCGCGTTGCGCCACTTCTCGCTGAACATGAATTTCCTGATGTCGCTGGCAGTGATCGGTGCGGTGTGCATCGGGCAATGGCCGGAAGCGGCCGTTGTCATTTTCCTGTTCGCGCTGGCCGAACTGATCGAAGTGCTCTCGCTCGACCGTGCGCGCAATGCGATCAAAGGATTGATGGCGCTCGCTCCCGAAACTGCCACTGTTCAGGTTGGGCCCGGCCAGTGGCGTGATATTCCAGCCAAGGATGTCGTGTTGGGCGCGGTTGTGCGCGTCAAACCGGGCGCATTGATCCCGCTCGATGGCACCGTGAAGGACGGTCAGACGACGATCAACCAGGCGCCGATCACCGGCGAAAGCATGCCCGTGCCGAAGCAGCCGGGCGATCCCGTGTTCGCCGGCACCATCAATGAACGCGGCGCCTTTGACTATACGGTCACCGCATTGCAAGGCAATTCCACGCTGTCTCGCATCATTAAGAGCGTCCAGCAAGCGCAAGGGGATCGTGCGCCGACGCAGCGGTTTGTTGACCAATTCGCCCACTATTACATTCCGGCAGTCGTGCTGCTTGCGATCCTGGTCGCAGTGATTCCGCCGTTATTGATGGGAGCCGCATTCCAGCCTTGGCTCTACCGGGCCTTGGTGCTGCTGGTGATTGCGTGTCCGTGCGCGCTAGTTATTTCCACACCGGTGACCGTAGTCAGCGGCCTGGCGGCAGCAGCGCGGCATGGGATCCTGATCAAGGGAGGTGTCTATCTGGAACAGGGGCACAAGCTGAAGGCGATTGCACTGGACAAGACGGGCACTGTCACGGTCGGCAAGCCTGCTGTCACTGATATCGTGATGATCAAGGACGGCGATCAAGGAACGCTGTTGCGCTATGCAGCCAGCCTGTCCAGCCGCTCCGACCACCCGGTGTCCTCTGCAGTGGTCGCCTATTGGCATGAACACAATCGTGCGCAGCCGCTGATGGAAGTGACCGATTTTCATGCTCTCACCGGGCGCGGCATCAGCGGCATGATCAATGGCGAGACCTTCTACTTGGGCAATCACCGGCTGGTGCATGAGTTGGTAAGTTGCGGCCCTGAACTGGAAGCTACGCTGGAGAAGCTCGAGCGGGAAGGAAAAACAGCGGTAGTCCTATGCTCTACCACGTCGCCGCTCTTGATCCTGGCGGTCGCCGATACAATCCGCGAAACCAGCATTGACGCGATCGTGCAGCTGCGTGCGCTCGGTGTGGAGATTGTGATGCTTACCGGTGACAACGAGCATACCGCACAAGCGATTGCTGCGAAGGTGGGTATCCCGAATGCCCGCGGCAACTTGCTGCCGGAAGACAAACTTACGGCGATCAATCAGCTGACCAACACTTATGGATATGTCGGGATGGTGGGGGATGGCATCAACGATGCCCCGGCACTAGCCAAGGCCAATATCGGTTTTGCGATGGGTGCTGCCGGCACCGACACGGCACTCGAAACCGCCGATGTCGCGCTGATGGATGACGACCTGCGCAAGATTCACGATTTTATGCGGCTCAGCGCCAAAGCGCGTTCGGCCCTGATGCAAAACATCGTGCTGGCCTTGTCGATCAAGGCGGTGTTTCTCGTGCTCGCGCTGGCGGGGCAGGCGACGCTCTGGATGGCGGTGTTCGCCGATATGGGGGCGAGCCTGTTGGTGGTCATGAATGGTCTGCGGTTGTTAAAACTGGATAACGCGCATCGCTGATAACGCTTCTCCAGAAACAGGGGCGCAGTCGCGGTTTTGTCAAATCTAAACTATAATTATTCTCATTTGACTGATTGACCAAGACCCTCTGGTGAAATCCTATGCAAGCGTTGCGTATTTTATTGATCGCTGTTTTCTGTCTGCTGTCGTCGCTGTCAACGGCCCATGCTGATGATGTCGCCACACAAAATAAGGCAAAACAGATCTGGCAACTGCTCGATTACCTAGCCGTCGACTATGGCAAAGCGGTCAAGGATGGCAAGGTGGCCAACGCGGATGAATACGCAGAGATGCAGGAATTTGCACATGCCGCCGACCGTCAGTTGGCCGAGTTGCCGGCAACCGCCGCCACGCCGGTTTTACTGAAAGGCGCCGCCGGATTACGTGCAGCCATTGCCGAAAAGGCGCAGCCGGGGATCGTTGGCGATCAGGCGCGCAACCTGGCGTCTGCGCTGCTTGCGGCTTATCCGGTACCGATGTCGCCCAACAAGCTGCCAGACCTGCAGCAAGGGGCGAAGCTTTATCAAAGCCAGTGCGCGTCTTGCCATGGCGTCCTTGGGCGTGCCGACGGGCCGCTGGCCGCCACGCTTAATCCGCCGCCGATTGCGCTGGCTGACCATGCTCGGGCGAGGGAGCGCAGCGTGTTTTCGTTGCAGCAGATCATTACGCGTGGGGTTGACGGCACCTCGATGCCAGGGTTTGCACAACTGTCAGATGACGATCGTTGGGCGATCGCTTATTTCGCGTCAACGCTGTCGTATTCGGATAGTGATCGGCAGGCAGGCGCGAAGCTATGGTCGTCGCGCTCTGACTTGCATTCGGCCGTGCCAACGCTGGCGAAGTTGAGCCAGACCTCCGAAGAGGCGCTGGCCAAGACCACTGGCGCCGAAACCGCCCGGAGTTTGATCGCCTATCTGAGGAGCGCGCCGGACGCATTGACTGCATCGAGCGCGGACAGTCTCACCATTGCCAAGGAAAAGCTGAAGGAAAGCGTGGCGGCACTGGACAAGGGCGACACGTCGAGTGCGTCGCAGCTGGCGTTGTCCGCCTATCTTGACGGTTTCGAACCGGTAGAGCCGGCGCTGGCGGCAAAGAATCACGCATTGTTCGAGGATATCGAAAAAACGATGGGAACCTATCGCAATGCGATAACCAGTGGTCAGGTGCCGCAAGCGCATGAAATCGAACAACACCTGCAGACATTGCTGGCCGATGCGCAGGCCACGTTGGATGACTCTCACGACCCGCTGTCCGCCTTCGTCGGTGCGCTAACCATCCTGCTGCGCGAGGGGCTGGAAGCGTTGTTGGTCGTGGTCGCGATGATGGCGTTCCTGAAAAAGGCTGAACGCACCGATGTGCTCCCTTATGTGCACGCCGGCTGGGTTGCCGCGTTGGCGGCAGGCGGGTTGACTTGGGGAGTGGCAACCTATCTGGTGGACCTGAGCGGCGCCAGCCGTGAAATGACAGAAGGGTTTTCCGCGATCTTTGCAGCGGTGGTACTGCTGGGCGTCGGGATCTGGATGCATCAGAAGAGCCTGGCGGGTCGCTGGCAAGCGTACGTGAAACAGAAACTGTCGTCCGCACTGAGCAGGAAATCGGCCGTGATGCTGTTCCTGCTGTCGTTCATCACCGTTTACCGCGAAGTCTTTGAAACTGTCCTCTTCTATGCCGCCCTTTGGGCGGAAGGCAATGGCGTGTATATGCTCGCCGGTCTCGGGACCGGTATGGCAATTCTTTGCGCCATTGCAGCGATTCTGTTGCGCTCCACCGCGCGGTTGCCCATCGCGCAATTTTTCGCGTTCAGCTCCGCATTGGTTGGCGTGCTCGCCTTCGTCCTCGCGGGCAAAGGGGTTTCCGCTCTTCAGAAGGTCGGCTTCCTGGAGATGACGCCAATCGCGATGCCGCGCATTGATGTTTTAGGTATTTATCCGTCGATGCAGACAATCATCGCTCAGGTCTTGATTCTGGCAATCATTGTGGCGAGCATCGCCTACAATGTGCGGCAGCAGAAAAAAACTGACCTCGCATAGATCGGCAAGACGAGCCCGCGGATCGCATACGGGACGCGCAAACAGTGAGCAGGCGCAAGAATCGGCATCGGGTGTATTTGCACCCGATACGAGTGATAGAAGACTGTTAGTTAGTTATTGTCAATGTTGCATTTGGTGGCGCGTTTTGTGAATGCCTTGCATTGCGAAGTTTTAAGGCCATATTTGCGGCCATGATGAATTCGATATTGGCGGTAATCTAGGAAACATGCGGGTTTCGGGGCATGATAGGAATCCCTCCGTCCGCCAAGATACAAGACAAAATGCCGGTTCCAGCCGGCATTTTCGTTTTGCCC
>NZ_LWRX01000223.1:0-38271 GCF_001683835.1 Ralstonia sp. RL
CCCCCGCGAGGGGGTGAGGTTTGTCGCGCTTACAGCACGTAGCGTGAAAGGTCTTCGTTGCCCGACAGTTCACTCAGGCGTTCATCGACGTACGCAGCGTCGATCGTGACGGTCTCGCCCGCGGACTTGTGCGCGTGGAACGACAGGTCTTCGAGCAACCGCTCCATCACCGTGTACAGGCGGCGAGCACCGATGTTCTCGACCTTCTCGTTGACCGAGCATGCAATCTCGGCCAGGCGGTGGATGCCGTCCTCCGCAAAAACGAGGTCCACGCCTTCGGTCTTCATCAGCGCCTGGTATTGCTTGGTGAGGCTCGCATCGGTCTGCGTGAGGATGGCGCGGAAGTCTTCCACCGAGAGCGAATCGAGCTCCACGCGAATCGGGAAACGGCCCTGCAGCTCGGGGATCAGGTCGCTCGGCTTGGACAGATGGAACGCGCCCGACGCGATGAACAGGATGTGATCGGTCTTGATCATTCCGTACTTGGTGTTGACCGTCGTGCCCTCTACCAGCGGCAGCAAATCGCGCTGCACGCCCTGCCGCGACACCTCGCCGCCGCCGTATTCGCTGCGGCTGGCGATCTTGTCGATCTCGTCCAGGAAGACGATGCCGTTCTGCTCGACGTTGGCCACCGCCTTCTGCTTGAGTTCGTCTTCGTTCACGAGCTTGGCGGCCTCTTCGTCGATGAGCAGCCTGAAGGCTTCCTTCACCTTCATCTTGCGGCGGTTCTTCTTGCCCTGGCCAAGGCCCGCGAACATCGAGCGGATCTGCTCGGTCATGTCTTCCATGCCAGGCGGGCCCATGATGTCCATGCTCGGCAGCGCCGCCGACACTTCGAGTTCGATTTCCTTGTCGTCGAGCTGGCCTTCGCGCAGCTTCTTGCGAAAAGCCTGGCGGGCAGCGGAATCCTTCTCTTCCGGCTGCGCAAACCCGATGTCGCGCGGCGGTGGGATGAGCACGTCGAGGATCCGGTCCTCGGCAGCGTCTTCAGCCTTGGCGCGCACCTTCTTCATCTCGGACTCGCGCGTCTGCTTGACGGCCATCTCGGCCAGGTCGCGCACGATGGTGTCGACATCGCGGCCGACGTAACCGACCTCGGTGAACTTGGTCGCCTCGATCTTGATGAACGGCGCGTCGGCCAGCTTGGCCAGGCGGCGGGCGATTTCGGTCTTGCCGACACCGGTCGGCCCGATCATCAGGATGTTCTTGGGCGTGATTTCCTGGCGCAGCGGCTCACCGACCTGCTGGCGGCGCCAGCGGTTGCGCAGCGCCACGGCCACGGCCTTCTTGGCCTTCTGCTGGCCGATGATGTGCTTGTCGAGTTCGGAGACGATCTCCGACGGCGTCATGGTTTCAGACATGGGAATCCTGTGGATGAAGGCGCTCGCTTATTCGAGCGTCTCGATCACGAAATTGGTGTTGGTGTAGATGCACAGCTCGCCGGCGATCTTGAGCGACTTCTGCACCACGTCCCGCGGCGAGAGATCGGTGTTCTCCATCAGCGCCTTGGCGGCCGATTGCGCATAGGCGCCGCCCGAGCCGATTGCGGCGATGCCGCCTTCCGGGTCCAGGACGTCGCCGTTGCCGGTGATGACGAGGGTGGATTCGCGGTCGGCGACGATCAGCATCGCTTCAAGGTGGCGCAAGGCGCGGTCGGTGCGCCAGTCCTTGGCGAGGTCGACCGCCGAGCGCAGCAGGTTGCCCTGGTGCTTCTGCAGCTTCGCTTCGAAGCGGTCGAGCAGGGAGAAGGCGTCGGCGGTGGCACCGGCAAAGCCGACCAGCACCTTGCCGTCGTAGATGGCGCGCACCTTGCGGGCCGAGCCCTTCATCACGATGTTGCCCAGCGTGACTTGGCCGTCGCCGCCGAGTGCGACCTGATTGCCGCGCCGCACGCTGACGATGGTGGTGCCGTGATACTGTTCCATGCGCTTGTTCCTAGGGGTCCGGCTTGGCGCGGCCCCCAGCGGGCCGGCCAAAGAGCTTCATACTTGACGCCAGCCCCCAGGATTTCAAGCCCGATTTCCGTCACGGCGTGCGCTTTTTGTGCGCCGGAAATCGCTTCCCGCTCAATGCCTCACGTCAAAGGCGTACGTGCGCTCATCCAGACGCGGCGTCACCGTGTAACCTTTGCGCGCCGCCCACACGTTGATGTTGAAGTAGAGCGGAATGACGCCGGCGTCGCGCATGCCGATCTCGGTGGCCTCCTGCAGCAGTTTCTCGCGCTTGGCGTCGTCGATGGTCTGCAGCGCCTCGGCCAGCTTGGCGTCGAGCGCCGGATTGGAATAGCGCCCGCGGTTGGAGGCGCCCCAGCCGCGCGCCGGATCATACGTGGCCAGCAGCGCCTTCAGGCTCGAACTGGCCTCGCCCGTATCGGCGCCCCAGCCGGCCTGCAGGAACGAGAAATCGAGCTTGTTGGCCCGCGTGAAGAACGTCGCCGACGGCATCGTCTCCACCTTGGTCGCGATCCCGATGCGCGACAGCATCGCGGCCACCACCTGTGCAACGCGGTCGTCGTTGACGTAGCGGTTGTTGGTGGCATGCAGCGTGATGGCGAAGCCGTCGGGGTAACCGGCCTGGGCCAGCAGCTTCTTGGCCGTGGCCGGATCCGCCGCCGGTGCCTTCAGGCCCGGCACATGCCCGAACAGCGCGCTGTTGACGAGCTGGCCGGTCGGCTCGGCGGCGCCTTCCATCACGCGGTCGACGATGGCCTGGCGCGAGATGGCCAGCGAGATCGCCTGCCGCACACGCGCATCCTTGAGCGGGTTCTTCGGCAGCGGCTTGCCGGCCTTGTCCGTCACGAACGGCGACACGTCGCGGTCCGAATCCATGTGCAGATACATCATCCGGAACACCGGCATCTTGAACAGCGAGACGCTCGGATCGGCGGAGAGCTTCTTGATGTCGGACGTCGGCACGTTTTCGATGACCTGCACATCACCGGCCAGCAGGGCCGCCACGCGCGGCGCGTCGGCGGTCAGGATGCGCAGTGTCACGCGCTGCCACTGCGGCTTCTTGCCCCAGTAGCCGTCGAAGCGCGCCAGCTCCACGCGGTCACCCCGGCTGAACGAGACGAACTTGTACGGCCCCGTGCCGATCATCGCGCGGCCGCTGTTGAAGTCGTCGGAGCTGGCTTTCTCGGCCGCCTTCTTCGACACGATATAGATCGTCGACAGGTCGTTCGGCACCAGCGGGTACGGGCCGTTGGTGGTGATGCGCACGGTCAGCTTGTCGACCGCCGTCACGTCCTTGAAGCCGCGCGTGTAGATCGTGTACGGCGATGGGCTGTTCTTGATGGTGGCGGGGCGCGCCAGCGAATAGACGACATCGGCCGAGGTGAACTCGCTGCCGTCATGGAAATGCACGCCGGGGCGCAGCTTGACCTCCCATACCGTATCGTCCACGGCCTTCCACGAGGTGGCGAGGCCCGGCTTCAGACGCATCTTCTCGTCCTTGGCGATCAGCGTCTCGAACATGTGCTCGGCGACGTTCGCGTTCGGCGTGACGTTATGGAAATGCGGATCGAGCGACGTGATATCGCCCGACAGCCCGACCACCAGCGTGGAAGCGGGCTGGGCATGCCCCGCAACCGGCGCAAGCGCCGTGGCCAGGGACAGCGCAGCAACCACACCCGCAGCGCGCAGCAGACGCAGAACCGGCATGACGAATCTCCCATTGTTTCGTGACGGAAACAGCCCGTGGGGGATTGTCGGGATCGGACGACGCCGGTGTCAACGTCGGCGAAGCGGGGTACTCGCGTGCTCAGTCGTGGTGCCCGCACTCGCAGTCGTCACCATGGTGGTGATCGTGGTCGTCGCTGCCGTCTTCGTCGTCGTGGTCGTCGAAGGCCCACGCCGGGAACGGATCGGGCAGCGCGGCCCACGCATCCGGGCCGGCCGCCATTTCGGCGTCGGTCAGCAGGCAGGCATCGAGTTGCGCGACGAGCGCGGCTTCGTCCAGGTCCGTGCCGATGAAGACGAGCTCCTGGCGGCGGTCGCCCCACGGCGCGGGCGCACCGTTGTCGTGCAGCTTGTCCATGATGTCAGCGCGGGCTTCTTCCTCGTCGGGCCATTCGACCTCGTCGACGGCGGCCCACCACGCGCCCGCGCCGCCGTGGCGCATCACGCCGCCGGCCTGGCCCCAGCTTCCGGCGATGTCCATGCGCGACGCCAGCCAGAAATAGCCCTTCGAGCGCAGCACGCGGCCATGCTCGCGCAGCCATTCGGTGTGCATCAGGTCCCACAGACGCTGCGGGTGGAACGGCACGCGGCGGCGATACACGAAGCTGCGGATGCCCAGCGCTTCGGTCTCGGGCACATGCTCGCCGCGCAGTTCGGCCAGCCACGCGGGCGCAGCGGCCGCGGCATCGAAGTCGAACCGGTGCGTGTTGAGGATGGCATCGAGCGGCACCTTGCCGAACGATGCTGGCACGATGCGCGCCCGCGGGTTCAGCGAATGCAGGATGGCCGCCAGGCGATCGCGCTGGGCATCACTCACCAGGTCGATCTTGTTGAGGACGATCACGTCGCAGAATTCGACCTGCTCGATGAGCAGGTCGACCACGGTGCGGTCGTCGTCTTCATCGCGGGCCTGACCGCGATCGGCCAGGAAGTCGGCCGCATCGTAGTCGGCCAGAAAATGCTGGGCATCGACCACCGTGACCATCGTGTCCAGGCGCGCGAGGTCGGACAGCACGTCGCCTTGCGCGTCCTCGAAGGTGAAGGTCTCGGCGATCGGGAGCGGCTCGGCCACACCGGTGGATTCGATGAGCAGGTAGTCGAACCGGTCTTCGCGCGCGAGGCGGGCCACCTCGTCGAGCAGGTCTTCGCGCAGCGTGCAGCAGATGCAGCCGTTGGACAGCTCGACCATGCGCTCATCGGTGCGCGAGAGCTGCGCGCTGGTCGCGGTGCCGTCACCGACGAGCTGGGCGTCGATGTTGACGTCGGACAGGTCGTTGACGATCACGGCCACACGCTTGCCCTCGCGGTTGGCGAGCACGTGGTTGAGCAGCGTGGTCTTGCCGGCGCCGAGGAAGCCGGACAGCACGGTAACGGGAAGCGGACGGGGCATGATCGAAGGCCTGCAAAAGCAAACAGCCCGGCTGGCTACCGGGCTGCGAACTGGAAAACCACTGCGGCGGGCGGCGTCAGTCGCCCTGCAGCTTCTGACGCTTTTCGCGGCGCTCCTGCGCCTCCAGCGTCAGGGTGGCGGTCGGACGGGCAAGCAGGCGCGGAATGCCGATCGGCTCGCCGGTTTCGTCGCACCAGCCGTACTCGCCGGCATCGATCCGCGCGATCGACTGCTCGACCTTCTTGAGCAGCTTGCGCTCGCGGTCGCGCGTGCGCAGTTCCAGCGCATGCTCTTCCTCGATGGTGGCGCGGTCCGCCGGGTCCGGCACGATCACGGTCTCGCGCAGGTGCTCCGTCGTCTGGTTGGCGTTCGCGAGAATCTCGTCGCGCATCTTTTCAAGCCGGTCCCTGAAAAAGGCGAGCTGCGCCTCGTTCATGTAATCCTTTTCGCCCATCTTCAGGATTTCGGCTTCGGTGAGTAGTTTCTTGCTGCTCATGGTTGCTGCAGATGATCCTGGTAAATCGCGCGCCGTGTCGGCTGTCGCGTCGTCCTTGCGCGGGGATGCGCCGGACTCATTCTGGCTGGCGGCGGACTTGCCGCCCCGCGCGCCTCCTTTTGCCTCTCCCGCAGCGGCGCCCCCTGCCGCTTTTTTTCGGGTGGCTGGCGCAGCCTGGGCTGCCGCCGACTCCGTTCCGGACTGCCCGGCTCCAACGTTGGCGCCGCGCCCTTCCTTGGTCTTAGTCACCATCGCCTGCTCTCCTATCGGACGTGCTTGGGACGACGTGCTTCTAAATCGACCTATTGTAGCTGAACGATCTTACCCGAACTATCGGAGAAACACGGACACAAAATCCGGCCCGGATTCTGCCTGAAAGCGCGGCGGGACCACCCAAAAGGAGGGTAAAGCGGCCGGATCAGGCCAGGCAGTTCTCCAATCCTTTCAGAATCGTTTCGCGCGGCAGGTCGACGCCGATGAACACCATCCGGTTGGAAGGGGTCTCGCCGTCCCATTTGCCGCCCACATCGCTGCCCATGAGCTGGTGCACGCCCTGGAACACGACCTTGCGGTCGACGCCCTCCATGTACAGCACGCCCTTGTAGCGCAGCAGCTTCTCGCCGTAGATGTTCAGCACGCCGGAGAGGAACTCCTCCAGCTTGGTGTAGTTGAACGGCCGTTCGCTGCGGAAGACGAACGAGGCAATGCGGTCGGTATGGTGCGCGTGCCCGTGATGATGGTGGTGGCCGTGGTGCTCATGATCGTGGTCGTGATCGCAATCGGCCGAGCAGGCGTGGTCATGATCGTGATCGTGGTTGTGATCATGACCGTCTTCGCGCAGGAAGTCGGGGTCGATCTCCAGCTTGGCATTCAGATTGAAGCCGCGCAGATCGAAGATGGTGTCGATCGGCGCGTCGCCAAAATTGGCGGTGCGGATCGGGGCGCGCGGGTTCATGTGCAGGAGGCGGTGGCGCAGTGCGTTGACGTCGTCGGCGGACACGAGGTCGCTCTTCGTGATGAAGATGGCGTCGGCAAAGCCCACCTGGCGCTGCGCCTCTTCCTGCTTGTCGAGCTGCATGTTGCCGTGCTTGGCGTCGACCAGCGTGATGACGGCATCCAGCAGGTAACGGCTGGCGATCTCGTCGTCCATGAAGAAGGTCTGCGCAACGGGGCCGGGGTTGGCCACGCCGGTGGTCTCGATGACGACGCGGTCGAACTGGATCTCGCCCTTGTCGCGGCGCGTGAGCAGGTCGGACAACCCCTTCACCAGGTCGCCCCGGATGGTGCAGCAGATGCAGCCGTTGCTCATCTGCACGATCTGCTCGTTGCCGTCCTGCACGAGGATGTCGTTGTCGATGTTCTCTTCGCCGAACTCGTTCTCGATCACGGCGATCTTCATGCCGTGGTGTTCGTTCAGGATGCGCTTGAGCAGCGTGGTCTTACCGCTGCCGAGAAAGCCCGTCAGGATGGTGACCGGGATCATTTTGGACATGATGCGTTTCCTGTCTTGTGATGAGACGCCAGATGCGCGCAATCCGCGCAAGCGCCCTTGATGGTGAGTTCGGCATGGTCGGCTGCGAAGCCGGCGGGCAGGGCGGCCTTCGGCATGGCCGGCGGCTCGGCCCCCTCCAAGCAGAAGTCGCGCCCGCATTGCGTGCAGTGGAAGTGACTGTGCGAGCGGTGCGCCGCTTCGCGCGCGGCATCGTGCTCGGCCAGGCTGAAGCGGAAGACACGATCGGCCCCGGCCGTCTTGTGGACGATGCCGCCTGCCACGAGCCAGTCGAGCACGCGGTAGACGGTCACGCGGTCGATGCCGGAGTCGGGCGGTAGCGCGTCGCATACCGCCTGGTGCGAGAGTGGGTCGGCGCCCTGCATCAGCACGGCGAGCACGCGCACGCGCGGTTCCGTCACGCGGCTGCCCAGGCCACGCAGGCGCGTGCGGGCCATCGATTCAGGGGAATCGTGCCGGGAAGTGGCAGAAACGTCGCGTGAAGCCGGGGAAGTCATGCGCGGGATTGTCCCACGCTCGAACGGTTGCTGCAATTGAGTTGCAAGTGAGCGGCCTTGCACCTCCCAGGGGTTTCCGCCGTGCTCACTACCCCGCCCACACCAGACACACCGGCGTCGGCACCTTCGCCACCACCGCCGGCTGGTCCAGCTTGCCGGTCTGGCCGTCGATGCGCAGCCGCAGGATGGTGTCGCCCTTCTGGTTCAGCACGTAGAGGTGGCTGCCGTCGGGCGCCATCGTCATCGCCCGCGGAAAGTGCACGCCCTCGCTCCAGTACTGAAGCGGCGCGAGCTTGCCTGAGGCATCGATGCTGAATGCGGCCACGCTGTCGGCCAGCGGATGGTCGGACTTCAGCTTCCGGTTGCTGGCGTAGAGGAACCGCCCGGACGGGTGCATCAGCAGCTCGGCGCCGCTCTTCTGGCCGGTGTAGTCGGCAGGGGTGGTGGAAATGCGCTGACGCTCTTCCTGCACGTGGCCGGTGGCGGGGTCGTAACCGTGGCAGGCGACCGAGCCTTCCAGTTCGTTGATGACGTAGAGCAGCTTGCCTTGCGGATGGAGCGCCAGGTGGCGCGGACCACTGCCGGGCTTGAGCTGCGCGCGGTCACGCGGGGCAAGCTTGCCACCCTCAATGGCAAACACGTTGATGCGATCGGTGCCCAGGTCGGTGCCGATCACGTGCTGGCCGGTGGTGTCGAACAGCATCATGTGCGCGTGCGGCGCCTCCTGTTCGGGGCGGGGGCCGGAGCCGGTGTCCTTGAAGATGCCGGAGACGGTGCCGAGCTTGCCGTCCTCGCCGATCGGCAGGAGGTTGTACGCGCCGCCGCTGTAGATCGACACGCACAGGTGCTTGCCGTCCGGCGACACGACCACGTGTGCGGGGTTCGTGCCCGACAGCGACAGCGGCTGGCGGTTCAGCAGCGTCAGCTTGCCGTCGCGCGCGTCGATCGCATAGGCCTCGGCGCTGCCGTTCGGCCGACCTTCATACACCTCAAGTTCGTTGATGGCGTACAGGAACCGCTGATTCGGGTGCACGGCCAGGAACGACGGATTGGCGCTTTCGACGACCTGCACCTGCGTCCATGCATCGCCGCGCGGTTCGAGCACATAGATGCCGCGCGCGGCCGGGCCGCCCGCGGTGCCGCCCGGCGCATTGAACGTGTAGGTGCCGACATAGGCGAAGCGGGGAGCGCGCGCATTGCCCGCGGGCGGCGCGCCCGACGCGGCAGGTTGTTCGACCGCCTGGGCCATGACGGTTTTGGGAAAAGCGCCCAGCAAAGGCAAGCTACCGGTCCACTGCATGAAGGTTCGACGAAGACGATTGGTCATTGGATGGCTCCATCAAACACGCACGGACATGGCGTGGTGGAAGATGTTGTTCGGATCATACCGGCGCTTCACATCCTGCAGAAATGCGTACAGATCGCCGCTGCCGTAGTAGAGCTGCGGCCAGAACGGGTAGGCGAGCATGTCGACGTCGGGGTAGTTGATGTAGCAGCCCTCGTACCGGTCGCCCGGGTAAGGTGTGCCGCTGTGCGGCGCGGGCACATCGGGCGCGCCGTAGACGTCGCGATAGAAATCGCTGATCCAGCGCAAGTGGCCGGCGTCATCGGCCGCGGACGTCCAATACGTCTGGTACTGCAGCTTCATGATCGAGGCCCGCTGCGGCACGGCGGTGTCGCCAATGCGCTCGGCCTTGTTGACAGCGCCGCCGTACGAATCGACTTGCAGCAACGACTGGCTCAGATCGACGCCCGGCATCGTCCGCGTGAGGTGGGCGTAGATGCGCTGCGCCTCGCGCGCCGTGAAGCCGCGCTTCATGTAGGCCGATTTGTACTTGCCGCGCTGATTGGCCCCTGAGCCGTTCAGGTACTGCGTGGCCGTCAGCCAGTCGTATTGCACGATGGTGTGCGGCTTGGAGCAGAGCAGTTGCCCCACGCCCTGCTTGTGCGCAGGGCCGTAGCCGGGCGGGCGCCCCTTGACCGGCGTGGGCGCGCAAGCCTGGAAGCGGCTCAGAAAATCGTTGAGGACGGAGAGATCGCGGCACGTGCCATCCGGGTTGCAGAACTGCGTGAGCAGCACGATCTGCCCCGACGATTTGTGCGTGAGTTTGAGCAGCGAGAACATGCCCCACGTGTCCGGATCCTTGCCGCGCGTCTCCCAGTATTCGCCGTAGATGCGCAGCAGTTCGGCAAAGCGTTGCGGTGTCATGGTCGCCCAGTCGAACGCCACGGTGGCGAGCGCCACTTCCTGCGGCGCCTCGGGCAGCTTGGCGAAGGTGTAGCCCGTGATGACGCCGAAGTTGCCGCCGCCCGCGCCGCGACATGCACGGAACAGATCCGGATCGTGCGCCGCATCCACCGTGCGCGCAGCGGCCTTGCCGGTCTTGTCGACCGTGACGATGTCCACGGCCGAGAGCCAATCCACCGTCAGGCCCTGCAGCCGCGACAGCAGCCCGTACCCGCCGCCGCAGATATGCCCGCCCGCGCCCACCGAATAGCAGGAGCCGCCGGGCAGCGTCACGTTGCGGCGCTTGTACAGCTCCAGGTAGCCGTTCCAGTTCTGCGTGCCGGCCGGAATGCGCACCGACCCGTCGGCGCGCACCTCGGGCGTGGCGAGCAGGCTCAGGTCGACGATCGTGCCGTCTGGGTTGTTGGAGACGAAATCCTCGTAGCAATGTCCGCCGCTGCGCACGGTCGGGCGCTGGCCCGCGTTGATGATGCGCTGCACGGCGGGCGCCACATCGTCGGGCTTTTCAATGAGGGCGATGCGGCTCGCGGCCTGCGCGTCCGTCGAGGGCCAGCGCAGGTTGAAGCCATGTTTGAGCGTGTTGTAGCGAGGGTCTTGGCGCGTCACATCCAGTGTCATCGACGACTCCCGGTGAGGGCGTTTGCGCAACGCTTGCGCAAACGGAGTTGGATTCGAACGCGTGGCGTCCGGCGGTTCCAACTTAGTCGTTCGCAGGTCCGGCTTCCATCAGACAATGCCGATACGGCGGGCTCATCGCGCCACGTGTGCGAACCATCCGACCACGCGCGCTGCCGTTGCCGCCCACAGCGGCCGCACCAGCCAGCACGCCGCGGCCCACGCGAGGATCACCACGACCAGATCGCAGCGACCGCTCTTCCACAGGTTCAGGGAATGGCGCCCCCAGATCCAGGGCACGCCCAGCGGATTGGGCCAGTCCGCCAACAGGTGCATCAGTCCACCGCAAGCGAAGCCGAACAGCAGCGGTGCCCACACGTGCGCATGGCCCAGCGCCTGGTATGACAGAACAAGCGCCGCCACCCAGCCGATGCCCCAATGGGTGGCGGTGCGGTGCGTGATCCACAGGCGGCGCGCGCGGGTCCACCAGGCCACCTCCATCCAGTCGGGCGCGGTGCTGCCGGCCACCGCCGCGCAAAACGCCAGGAGGCTGCCGAGATGTTCGAGAGACGTGTGCGAAGCCTGTGCGACGAGGGTGGCGGCAATCAGGCCTGCCGCCCAACCCGTCGCGTGATGGGCAGCGTTGGAAGCCATCGACGTGATGCGGAAAACGAAGGACCGCATCTTCGCAATGGCGGCTTGCCGGGACAAGCCAAAAATTGCGACAAATTGCTAGCCGACTTGCAGCAGCAGGCCCTTGAGGTATTCGCCTTCCGGGAAGCTCGTCAGCAGCGGGTGGTCGACGCCGCCCGCCAGCCGGCGCTGGATGCGCGCCGTCACCTTGGCATCGGCCGCCGCACCCGCGACGATCTTCTGGAACAGGTCTGCGTCGATGGCGCCCGAGCATGAATACGTGAACAGCAGGCCGCCCGGGCGCAGCAACTGCATGCCAACCAAGTTGATCTCCTTGTATGCGCGCGCCGCGCGATCAACCTGCTGCGCCGACGCCGCAAACTTGGGCGGATCCAGCACGATCAGGTCGAACTGGCGGCCTTCCGCGCGGAAGTTGCGCAGCGACTTGAAGACGTCCGCGTCCAGCCACTCGGCGCGCGCCGGATCGAAGCCGTTGAGCGTGACGTTGCGCTCTGCCCCCGCCAGCGCCTCGCCCGACGAATCGATCGACACCACCGAGCGCGCCCCGCCCTTGAGCGCGGCCAGCGAAAAGCCGCCGGTATAGCAGAAGCAGTTCAGCACATCGCGATCGCGCGCCAAGGCGCCGACGAGCGCGCGGTTGTCGCGCTGGTCGATGTAGAAGCCCGTCTTGTGGCCTTCGCGCACGTCCACGTAATAACGCACGCCGTGCTCGGTGGCGGACAGATCGGCGGGCGGCTCGGCGCCGGCCAGCACACCGGTCATCTGCTCCAGGCCTTCGCGCTCGCGCACGCTCACATCCGACCGTTCGTAGACGTTCGGGCAACCCGTCTCTTTGATGAGCGCGGCGACGATCGCCTGCTTCCAGTGCTCCACGCCCGCGGCGCTGAACTGGCAGACGAGCTGGCCCGCATCCCCTGTGCCGTACTGGTCGACGATCAGCCCGGGCAGGCCGTCGGCTTCGCCCATGACGAGGCGCACGGCGTCGGTGTCGTGCACCCACGCGCGGCGGTACGCCACGGCCGCGGCAATGCGGCGCTTGAAGAACGCGTGGTCGACGGGCTCCGATTCATCAAAGCTCCACACGCGCGCGCGAATCTGCGAGACAGGGCTGAACGCGGCGCGCGCCAGAAACTGGCCGTTGTGCGCGCGCACGATGACGGTCGCGCCGGAGGCCGGCTTGCCCTCCACGCGATCAATGGCGTTGGCGAAAATCCACGGGTGCCGGCGCAGCAGCGAGCGCTCCTTGCCGGGCTTCAGAATCAGGGTTTGCATACGACTGGGGATGGGGCGCCCGAAGGTTCGGACAATGCGCTACTTCTTTTTTGCGCGGGGATGCGCCTGATCGTAGATCTTGGCCAGGTGCTGAAAATCGAGCGAAGTATAAACCTGCGTGCTGGCAATGCTGGCGTGGCCGAGCAGTTCCTGCACCGCGCGCAGATCACCGGAGGACTGCAGCATGTGCGTGGCAAACGAATGCCGCAGCACGTGCGGATGCACATCCGCCGGCACACCCGCCGCGATGGCGTTGCGCTTCATGCGCAATTGGATCTGCCGCTGCGCCAGCCGCTTGCCGCGCGGCGAGAGAAACAGCGCGTGCGCGTCTTCGGGTGCCGCGTCGGGCTGGGCAAGCTGCTCGCGCACCGCCAGCCATGCAGCCAGCGCCTCCGCCGCCTTGGCGCCCACCGGCACGGTGCGCCGCTTGCTGCCCTTGCCGAGCACCTGCACCTCGCGCGCCTCCAGATCGAGCCAGCTCGCCGATTCATACGCGCCGGCCTTCACGTGGCGCAGGTCGAGGTTGACCAGCTCAGAGAGCCGCAGCCCGCACGAATAGAACAGCTCGTTGACAGCACGGTCGCGCACCGTTTCGGCATCGTCGCCGGGCAACTGCTCCATCAGCGCGACAGCCTGCTCCACGGACAGCGCTTTCGGCAGCCGCTTCGGGTTCTTCGGGGCGCGTACGCCATCGACGGGATTGGCGGTGACGGCGGCATCGCGCAGCGCCATCCATTTGAACCAGCCGCGCCACGCCGACAGCGCCCGCGCAATGCTGCGGCCCGACAAACCGTCGCCGTGCAGCTGCGCCATCATGCGGCGGATATGGTGAGACTGCAGTTGCGTGAGATCGACATTGGCGGCGTGCTGCGCACCGAGGCGCTGGAGCACGGCCAGCTCGCGGGTGTAGCTCTCCAGCGTGTGCGGCGAGAGCTGCCGCTCGAACTTCAGCGCGTCAAGGTACGCCGCAATCTGCGGATGCGGCGCCTGCGCGCCAGACGCATCGGCTGAAGCAGATTGCGGCATGCGTTGGGCGGCGCTCAGTCGCGCAGGCGGTTGAGCGCGGCAGCGGCCAGTTCGCCGATCTGCGCGAGGTAGGTCGTGCCCATGCCGTCATGGAAGCGGCGGGCGTCCGGCGAGCCGAGCACCAGCAGACCGAAAGCCGGCGCGGCGCTGGCATCGGCATCGCCACGCACCGGCACGCGCAGCGTGACAATGGCGAGCGATTCGATGGGCGCGCCGCCGGTATCCGATGTATCGAGCCAGCCGGCCGCTTCAAAGCCGGCATTGGCGCCGCAATACGGCGCACGCAGGCCGGCTGCAAACAGGCGCACTTCCTCGCTCACGCCCTGCGCGACTTCCAGGTGTGCAAATTCCTCGCCGACCTGCCACACGCGCAGCGCCACAGCGGGCACGTCAAAGATTTCACGCAGACCATCCTGCACGGCGTACGGCAGCGCATGCGTGTCGGCCTCGCCCAGCAGGCGCGTCGTCCAGGCGTGCACACGCTGCTGCGTACGGTCGTTCTCGTTGCCGTGGCGCATCAGGTCCGACAGCTTGAGTTCGAGGTGCTTGTTCTTGTCGCGCAGGATTTCCATCTGGCGCTCCTGCAGCGACACCGCGCGATGGCTGTGCGGGCTCGTCAATTGAATGGCGGCCAGCAGCTCGGCGTGCTCTTCAAAGAAGGCCGGATGCGCCTGCAGGTAGTTGGCGACGTCTTGTGCGTTCATCGTGGAGGTGCTCATCAGGCTGCGCCGAGTTTCTTCTTCAGCAGTTCGTTGACTTGTGCGGGGTTGGCCTTGCCGCGCGTGGCCTTCATGGCCTGGCCCACCAGCGCGTTGAATGCCTTCTCCTTGCCGGCGCGGAATTCCTCGACCGACTTGGCATTGGCGGCCAGCACGTCGTCGATGATCTTCTCCAGCTCGCCGGAATCGGACATCTGCTTCAGGCCCTTCTCGGCGATGATCGCGTCGGCATCGCCGCCGTGTTCGCCGGCCCACATGGCGGGGAAGACGTCCTTCTTGGCCGTGTTGTTGCTGATCGTGCCGTCGGCAATGCGCGCGAGCAGCTTGGCGAGTTGCGCGGGCGACACCGGCGCGGCATCGATCTCCAGATCGGCGCGGTTCAGGTTCGAGGCCACCTCGCCCATGATCCAGTTGGCCGCGGCCTTGGCATTGGCAGCGCCCGCATCCGCCACGACGGCTTCAAAGTACGCCGCCGTCGCCTTGGTGGCGGTGAGGATGCTGGCGTCGTACTTCGGCAGGCCGTAGGCCGATTCAAAGCGTGCGGCCATGGCGGCCGGCAGTTCGGGCAGCGTGGCGCGCACGCGCTCGATCCAATCGTCGCCAATGACGAGCGGCAGCAGGTCTGGGTCGGGAAAGTAGCGGTAATCCTGCGCGTCTTCCTTGCTGCGCATCGAGCGCGTTTCCTTGCGGTCCGGATCGTACAGGCGGGTTTCCTGCACCACGGTGCCGCCGTCTTCGATCAGTTCGATCTGGCGACGCACTTCGTAGTTGATCGCCTCTTCCAGGAAGCGGAACGAGTTCAGGTTCTTGATTTCGCAGCGCGTGCCGAACGGCGCATCCGGGCCCGGGCGCACCGACACGTTCGCGTCGCAACGGAAGCTGCCTTCCTGCATGTTGCCGTCGCAGATGCCAAGCCACACCACCAGCGCGTGCAGCGCCTTGGCGTAAGCAACGGCCTCGGCTGCGCTACGCATGTCGGGCTCGGTCACGATTTCCAGCAGCGGCGTGCCGGCGCGGTTCAGGTCGATGCCCGTCATGCCGGCAAAGTCTTCGTGCAGCGATTTGCCGGCGTCTTCTTCCAGGTGCGCACGCGTCAGTTGCACGGTCTTCTCGTACCCGGGCTGGCCGTTCTTGCCTTCCACCTGGAAGGTCAGCGAGCCGCCCTGCACCACCGGAATCTCGTACTGGCTGATCTGGTAGCCCTTGGGCAGATCGGGGTAGAAGTAATTCTTGCGCGCGAAGATGCTCTTGGGCGCGATCTTGGCGCCGATCGCCAGGCCGAACGTGATGGCGCGCTCAACGGCGCCCTTGTTCAGCACCGGCAGTACGCCCGGCAGCGCCAGATCCACCGGCGCGGCCTGCGTGTTGGGCTCGGCACCGAAGGCGGTGGAGGCGCCGGAGAAAATCTTCGAGACCGTCGAGAGCTGCGTGTGCGTCTCGAGGCCGATCACCACTTCCCATTGCATGTTGCGTGTGTCCTGTCGATTGTTGTGGTGTGAATGTCTAGGTACTCAGGTATTCGTGTGTTCGTGTACTGCCGTGCGGTCAGGGGCGGGGCGCATCGAGCCATGCCGCGAGCTTCGCGAATGCCGCTTCGCGCGCGGCCGGATCGCCGCCGACCGTGGCGGTGCCGTGCCGGCGCCCACTCGGGATGCCGCTGCGCTCCTTGACCGGCGCCGTACCATCAAAACCGTGGTACGCGCCGCCAAACACGTCCAGCTCGAAACGCGCCTGCGGCTGCCGCGCCAGCACGGCCGCCTGCAAGGCCTGGCAGTGATCGGCCGGCGTCCAGTCGTCGTTGCCGCCGGCCAGCAGCAGCAACGGCGCGTTCAGGCGATAGTCGGACCGCTTCTGCGCCGCGACGCAGCCCGGATAGAACGCCACGGCGCGATCCACGGGCGGCGTGTCCGCAGGCCAGGCCCGGCTGCCATCGACGGCTTCGAGCACCGCCTGCGCGCCATTGGACCAGCCCAGCAGCACGATGCGGCGCGCATCCACGCCGGGCTGGCCGGCCACCCAGCGCATCGCCGCCAGAATGTCGGCGCGCCGCACGGCGCCGTCGATGTCGCGGGCGGCAAGGCGCTCGGTGCAGATGCCATGCGGCTTGCCGCGCGGCCCGAAGCTGTCGGGAAACACGACCGCATAGCCGCGCGCACGCAGCCATTGCGCATAACCGCGATACCGCGAACCGAGCGCCCTGGCGTCCGTGCCCGACGGCGTGTAGAGCCCGCTGCATCCGTGCAGCGCAATGACCACCGGCGCACCGGCGGCAGGCACCTTTGCGGCCGGGGCGATCCAGTAGGCCGTCAACGTTTGCGGCGCGTCCTCGGCATCCTTCATGAATGCGCGAGGAATCTCGACCGTCTGCACACCCAGCTCCGCCGACGACGGTGCGCGGGCCGCCGGCATATCCGGCAGGCCGCCTTCAGCATCCGGGGTCGGCTGAGCGAATGCCTGCAGCGACAGCGCGGCACAGGCCACGGCGGCCAGCGCGCGGAGCGATGCGGGCATCACCGGGCATTCCGGGCGCATTGGCCCGTCTGCGGGTCGAACATCACCGGCCAGGCTTCTTCATAGATGCCGGGCGTGCAATGCGCTTCGCAGTTGGCATGTGCCAGCGTGACGCGGCGCGGGTCCTGCCAGACCATCAGCGTGCAGTTGCCGTAGCGCTCGCGCAGCTCGATGCTGGGGCGGCGCTTGGTCTGCTGGAACGTCGACAGATCGAACTGGCACGAGCCGCGCCGGCCGACCCACAACTGCCATTGCATGGCCGTGACGTTGTTGTCGGCCACCGTCAGCGTCGCCTGCTCGCGGAAACCGTCTTCTTCGGTCTGGCTGCAGTAGCCGTTGATGTCGATGCGGCGGTCGGAAATCGGCGGCGGCTTGGACGGCCGGCTGATGCCAGGAATCGACGGCAGCGGAATCGGCACGCATGCCGCCAGCAGGCCGGCGGCCAGCGCCAGCCCGAGTACGTTGCGGATGCGATGGTTCATGCCTGCCTCCTGCTGCGCAGCGGGTACGTCGGTACGGCAGGGCTCACGCCGCCGGCTGGCGAATGTGCCAGTCGGTCGCCTGCTGGAACGCATGCGCGATCTGCAGCATGCGTGCCTCTTCAAAATAGTTGCCGATGATCTGCAAGCCAACCGGCAGACCATTGGCGCCGAAACCGGCCGGCACGCTCATGCCCGGCAGGCCCGCCAGGCTGGTCGACAGCGTGAAGATGTCTTCAAGGTACATCTGCACCGGATCGTCGCTCTTCTCGCCGATCTTCCAGGCCACGGTGGGGGCGACGGGGCCCATGATCACGTCGCACTGCGCGAATGCGTTCTGGAAATCCTGCGCGATGATCCGGCGGATCTTCTGCGCCTGGAGGTAATAGGCGTCGTAGTAGCCGTGGGACAGCACATATGTACCCACCAGGATGCGCCGCTTGACCTCCCAGCCGAACCCTTCCGCGCGGGACTTGCGGTACATGTCGGCCAGATCGCGGTATTCCGCCGCGCGGTGGCCGTAACGCACGCCGTCAAAGCGCGACAGGTTGGACGAGGCCTCGGCCGGGGCGATCACGTAATACGTCGGGATCGACAGCTCGGTCTTGGGCAGGCTGATGTCGACGAGCGTGGCGCCGAGCTTTTCCATTTCGGCCAGCGAAGCCCGCACGGCGGCGCGCACGTCATCGGCCAGGCCTTCGCCAAAATACTCCTTGGGCAGGCCGATGCGCAGGCCGGCCAAGGGGCGGGCAGCATCGGCGCCTTGCAGCGGCTGGCCGAGCAGACGGCTGAAATCTTCCACGTCGCCGCCGCGGCCCAGTTCCAGGCTGGTGGAATCACGCGGGTCAAAGCCGGCCATGGCAGACAGCAGCAGCGCGCAATCCTCGGCCGTGCGGGCCATCGGGCCGCCCTGGTCCAGCGACGAGGCGAACGCGATCATGCCGTAGCGCGACACGCGGCCGTACGTCGGCTTGATCCCGGTGATGCCCGAGAACGATGCCGGCTGGCGGATCGAGCCGCCCGTGTCCGTCCCGGTTGCCGCGGGCGCCAGATCGGCTGCCACCGCCGCCGCCGAGCCGCCGGACGACCCGCCCGGCACGTGTTCGACGTTCCACGGGTTCCGGACCACGCCGAAGGCCGAGTTTTCGTTGGACGAGCCCATCGCGAACTCGTCCATGTTCGTCTTGCCCAGCGTCACCATGCCGGCGGCAGCCAGGCGCTCGACCACGGTCGCGTCGAACGGGCTCACGTAGTTGGCGAGCATCTTCGAGCCCGCCGTGGCGCGCCAGCCGCGCGTGACAAACACGTCCTTGTGCGCGATCGGCACGCCGGTCAGCGGCGGCGCGCTGCCGGCCGCGATGCGCGCGTCGGCGGCCTGGGCCTGCGCGAGCGTGGCCTCGGCATCGACCTGGGTAAAGGCGTTGAGATGCGCCCCGGCCTCGATGCGCGCCAGGTAGTGGCGCGCCAGTTCCACCGCCGAAACCTCCTTGGCGGCGAGTTGGGCAGACAGGGCTTTGATCGTGGATGCGGTCATCGAATGCGTTCGGATGGGCTGCCGGCAGCGGCCGGCGACGTCAATTTGGGGAAAGTGCATTAAAGGCGCACAGGCGCCCGCCGTTTAAACGGCCTACTCGATCACCTTGGGCACGAGGTAGAGGCCGGCTTCGGTGGCCGGTGCGCATTGCTGGTATTCGGCGCGGCGGTCGGGCTCGGTCACGGCGTCCTCGCGCAGGCGCTGGGCCTGGGGCTGGACCTGCTCGATCGGGTGGGCCATCGGCTCGATGCCGGTGGTGTCGACGGCCTGCATCTGCTCGACCAGGGCGAAGAACTGGTTGAGCTGCGTGAGTGTCTGCGCGGCCTCGCCGTCGGAGACTTCGATGCGGGCCAGGTGGGCGATGCGTTTGACGTCGGAGAGTTCGAGTGCCATCGGAGTGGATCAGTGAGTGCGGCGGCGGGCAGGACGAGCTGGTTCTGGCATGCGACGGCTACTGCGCGCAGGGCGCGCCCCGGGTCGAGCCCCGGCAGTGCCGATTTGCCGCAAATTTGGCGCCAAATGCCCGCGAAACGTACGAATTATAAGGTATGATTGCCGACTAAATTTCTAAGTCAGCAGGCGACTTCGTGCAGCCACGGACCCTCTGATTAAGTCCCGCCGGGAACCTCCCGGCCGTCGCGCCGTCAGCAGTTGGCGACACTTAATCAAAGGTTCCTTGGGGCCGCCCTCTCCGGGCGGCTCACTCCGGCAGGATGGCCAGTGCCACGGCACCCCACCGCCGACCGCCACGGAGCCCGCGACACATTCCCGGGAGCGCAGCAGCAGGATCGGACCGCATGGGCATGCCACGCGAGGTCCGCGCGTCGGTGCAGCCGTAGCACCGCGATCCTGCCGCCGTGCCGCCCATGACTCGAAACACAGGATTCATTCGATGTTCGGCTTTTTGCGCAGCTATTTCTCCAACGATCTCGCGATCGACCTCGGCACTGCCAACACCCTGATCTACGTGCGCGACAAGGGCATCGTGCTTGACGAGCCGTCGGTGGTGGCCATTCGCCAGGAAGGCGGCCCGAGCGCCAAGAAAACCATCCAGGCTGTGGGCAAGGAAGCCAAGCAGATGCTGGGCAAGGTGCCGGGCAACATCGAGGCCATCCGCCCGATGAAGGACGGCGTGATCGCCGACTTCACCGTCACCGAGCAGATGCTCAAGCAGTTCATCAAGATGGTGCACGACAGCAAGCTGCTGCGTCCGTCGCCGCGCATCATCATCTGCGTGCCGTGCGGCTCGACCCAGGTCGAGCGCCGCGCCATCCGCGAATCGGCGCTGGGCGCCGGTGCATCGCAGGTCTACCTGATCGAAGAGCCGATGGCGGCTGCCATTGGCGCCGGCCTGCCGGTGTCGGAGCCGTCGGGCTCGATGGTGGTGGACATTGGCGGCGGCACCACCGAGGTGGGCATCATCTCGCTGGGGGGCATGGTCTATAAGGGCAGCGTGCGCGTGGGCGGCGACAAGTTCGACGAGGCCATCGTCAACTACATCCGCCGCAACTACGGCATGCTGATCGGCGAGCAGACCGCCGAAGCCATCAAGAAGGAAATCGGCTCGGCCTTCCCGGGTTCGGAAGTGCGCGAGATGGAAGTGAAGGGCCGCAACCTGTCGGAAGGCATTCCGCGCGCCTTCACGGTGTCGTCCAACGAAATCCTGGAAGCGCTGACCGATCCGCTGAACCAGATCGTGTCGTCGGTGAAGATCGCACTGGAACAGACCCCGCCGGAACTCGGCGCAGACATTGCCGAGCGCGGCATGATGCTCACGGGCGGCGGCGCACTGCTGCGCGACCTCGACCGCCTGCTGGCCGAAGAAACCGGCCTGCCGGTGCTGGTGGCAGAAGACCCGCTGACCTGCGTGGTGCGCGGCTCGGGCATGGCGCTCGAACGCATGGACAAGCTCGGCAGCATCTTCTCGTACGAATAACGGGACCATGCGCCACGCTCATCCGCGTTCCGTATGGATGGCTGCCCCAGCAGCCTTTGCGGTTCGCTGAGATGCGTCCCGCGCCGGTGCGCCGTGCTCCGCCCGCCCCGGGCCACTGCACCGCACCGGCGCCACCCCCAAACTGTTGCCGGCAGGCCGCCGACCTTGGTCGCGACGCGTCTGCCGCGCCTATCTGAAGCGTCCGGGTCATGGATTACTCCCCGCCGCCCCTCTTCAAGCAGGGCCCGTCCGCCACCGCGCGGCTGGTCGCCCTGCTTGCGCTTGCGCTGATGCTGCTCGTGGTCGATGCCCGCATGTCGGTACTGGGCGTGGTCCGGCAGGTCGTGTCGGTGGTGCTGTACCCCATCGAGCGCGTGGTGCTGATTCCGCGCGATACGGTGCGTGCGGCGCTCGACTACACGCAGTCGTCCACCAAGCTGGCCACCGACAACCGCAGCCTGCGCGAATCGGCCGTCGCCCAGGCGCAGCAGTCGCTGCGCGCCACGCAGCTCGAAGCCGAGAACCGCAACCTTCGGACGCTGCTGAACCTCAAGCAGCATGCCGCGGTGCCGACCGTGGCGGCGGAAGTCCTGTACGAAGCGCGCGATCCGTACACGCAGCGCATCGTGATCGATCGCGGCTCCAAGGACGGCGTCCGCGCCGGCTATCCGGTGATCGACGACCGGGGCGTGGTCGGGCAGGTCACGCGCGTGTCGCTGTTCGAATCGCAGGTGACGCTGCTGACGGACAAGGACCAGGCGATCCCCGTGGAGGTGGTGCGCAATGGGCTGCGCAGCGTGGCCTTTGGCGGTGCCCGGCCCGGCGCGCTGGACTTGCGCTTCATGGCAGCCTCGGCCGATCTACAGCAAGGCGATCTGCTGGTGACGTCCGGCCTGGACGGCGTCTATCCAGCCGGCCTGCCGGTCGCCCGCATCACGCAGATCGAGCGCAAGGCCGACACGGCGTTCTCGCGCGTGATCTGCGAGCCCGTGGCGGGCATCCGCAGCAACCGCCACCTGCTGATCGTGAAGTACGAGTCGGGCTTCCCCCCGCCGATGGACCTGTCGCCGGCGCCCGCCGCCAAGGGCAAGAACGCCGCGCGCGACGCCCGCGAAGAAAAGGACCGCGCCGCACGCGCAGCGGCCGAGGCGAACGTGCCGGCGCCCGCTGCGGCAGCCGCGGCCGACGACAACACCACGCCGCCGCGCCCTACCGACGCCGACGGCAATCCGCTGGATACCGATTCAGCGCCAAAGCGCTAAGCGAGGCCACCGACCATGAACTCGCCCCAATACCTGCTGCGCCCGGTCAACCCCGGCTTCATCGCCTTCAGCTTCATCGTGGCGTTCCTTTTCAACCTCATGCCGTGGGGCCACACGCAGTGGATTCCCGATCTGGTGGCGCTGGTGCTGGTGTTCTGGAACATCCACCAGCCGCGCCGCGTGGGCATGGTGGTGGCCTTTCTGCTGGGCCTGCTGATGGACGTGCACGAGGCGCGCCTGCTCGGCGAACACGCGATGGCCTACACGCTGCTGTCGTACTTTGCGATCACCATCCACCGACGGGTGCTGTGGTTCTCGGTGCTGTCGCAGGCGCTGCACGTGCTGCCGCTGCTGGTGCTGGCGCATGCCGTGCCGATCGTCATCCGGCTGCTGATGGGCGCGCATCTGCCGGACTGGCAGGTCATCCTGCCGCCGCTGATCGAGGCCGCACTGTGGCCGTTCGCCAACGCAATCCTGCTGGCACCGCAACGCCGGCCGGAGAGCGTCGACGAGACCCGGCCCATCTGAGGCGCCCGATCTGATGCGCGTCACAGGTAGTCAGGCATGACCGAAATCCGCAACGTCGAACAGGAGCTGTCGCGCTTCCGCCTGCGGCTGGCGGCGGCCGCGCTGTTCGTGCTGGTCTGCTTCGGGCTGCTGCTCACACGCTTCTTCTGGCTGCAGCAGGTCAAGCACGAGCAGTACTCGGCCAAGGCCGAAGACAACCGCATCTCCGTCGCACCCATCGAGCCCAACCGCGGCATCATCATGGACCGCAACGGCGTGGTGCTGGCGCGCAACTATTCCGCCTACACGCTCGAGATCACGCCGTCCAAGCTGCAGGACACGCTGGACAACACGATCGACCAGCTGGCACAGGTGGTCGACATCCAGCCGCGCGACCGCCGCCGCTTCAAGCGGCTGATGGAAGATGCGCGCAGCTTTGAAAGCCTGCCGATCCGCAGCCAGCTCACCGACCAGGAGGTCGCGCGGTTCTCGGCGCAGCGCTTCCGCTTTCCGGGCGTGGACGTGCACGCGCGGCTGTTCCGCCAATACCCGCTGGGCGAGACCGCCTCGCACGTGATCGGCTACATCGGCCGGATCTCCGAGCGCGACCTGGAGCGCATCGACAACATGAGCGATGCCAACAGCCAGCCCGGCGTGACGTACGACCCGCGCAAGGACGCGAACAACTACAGCGGCACCGAATACATCGGCAAGGTCGGCATCGAGCAGAGCTACGAGACGGAGCTGCACGGCCTGACCGGCTACGAAGAAGTGGAGGTGAGCGCCGGCGGGCGACCGATCCGCACGCTCTCGACCTCGCAGGCAACGCCGGGCAACAACCTGATCCTGTCGCTTGACATCAACCTGCAGCGGCTGGCCGAGCAGCTCTTCGGCAACCGCCGCGGCGCGCTGGTGGCGATCGAGCCGGAGACAGGCGACATCCTGGCCTTTGTCTCGAAGCCGACGTTCGACCCGAACCTCTTTATCGAGGGCATCGACACGGCCACCTGGAACGAACTCAACAACTCGCCCGACAAGCCGCTGCTGAACCGCCCGCTGCGCGGCACCTATCCGCCGGGCTCCACCTACAAGCCCTTCATGGCGCTTGCCGCGCTGGAGCTCGGCAAGCGCACGCCGCAATGGGGCATGGCCGACCCGGGCTCGTTCACGCTCGGCAACCACACATTCCGCGACGATGCGCCGGGCGGCCACGGCTGGGTCGACATGTTCCGCTCCATCGTGGTGTCGTGCGATACGTACTACTACAAGCTCGCCAACGACATGGGCGTCAACGCGATCCACGATTTCATGAAGCCGCTGGGCTTCGGGCAGATCACCGGGATCGACATCGAAGGCGAGCGCACCGGCATCCTGCCGTCCACCGAGTGGAAGCGCAAAGCGTACAAGCGCCCCGAGCAGCAGAAGTGGTACGACGGTGAAACGATCTCGCTCGGCATCGGCCAGGGCTACAACAGCTTCACGATCCTGCAGCTGGCGCACGCGGTGTCGACGCTGGCCAACAACGGCGTGGTGATGAAGCCCCACCTGGTGAAGGCGGTCGAGGATTCGCTGTCCAAGGCGCGCACGCTGACGGTGCCGACCGAGAGCTACCGCATTCCGCTCAAGCAGGCCAACATCGACGTGATCAAGCGCGCCATGGTGGGCGTGAACCAGTCGGGCACGGCCGCCAAGGCGTTCATCGGCGCGCAGTATGTGTCGGCGGGCAAGACCGGCACGGCGCAGACGTTCTCGCTGGGCAAGAACGAGAAGTACAACCACCACGCGATTCCGGAGTACAAGCGCGACCATGCGCTGTACGAGGCGTTTGCGCCGGCAGACCATCCGAAGATCGCCGTGGCGCTGATCGTCGAGAACGCCGGCTTCGGCGCCGCCACGGCCGCCCCGATTGCGCGCGCCGTCATGGATTACTACCTGACCGGCAAATGGCCGGCGGAGCTGGCGGCCACCGCGCCGAAGCCGCAGCCGCAACCGCCGGTGGATACACCGAGCGTGTTCTCGACCGGCAAGACGGCCACCATCGCCAGCGCGACGGCCACGGCCCAGGCGGCGGCCGATGCCGCGGCGCAGGGTGCGTCGGCGGTCGCGGCAGCGTCGGCGGTCGCGGCTTCGACGCCTGCTGCGTCGCCGGCCCCGGCCAGCGGCGCGCGCGCGGCGGCGTCCATGTCGCCGGATCTCGTCGCGCCGGCGCTGCGCGAGGCCGGCACGAGCGCAGAGGCCGTCGCGCCGGCCACGCTCGACGCCCAGGTGCTGCAGGCGCTGTCGCACGCGCAACCGCCGCCTGAACTGGCGCCGCGCGGGCGCGGCAATGCGGCCGCACCGGCTTCGGCGCCGGCCGCCGCCGCACCGGCACCCAACGGCAGCAAAGGTGCCAAGCCGGCCGCCAAACCCGCGAGCGCAGCGCGCTGACCGCGCTTGAGGAGCACACCATGGAAAAACTGGACAAGCGCCGCGTCTTCAACATCATCAAGTCGCTGTTTACGGGCTTCGACAAGCCGCTGGCGCTGATCGTCTTCCTGCTGCTCGGCACGGGGCTGATCGCGCTGTACTCCGCGGCCATCGACATGCCGGGCCGCCTCGAAGACCAGATCCGCAACATCATGCTGTCGTTCGTGCTGATGTGGATCATCGCCAACCTGCCGCAGCAGACGCTGATGCGCTTTGCGGTGCCGCTGTACACGGTGGGCGTGGCGCTGCTGATCGGCGTGGCGATGTTCGGGCTCATCCGCAAGGGCGCGCGGCGCTGGCTGAACATCGGCGTGGTGGTGCAGCCCTCCGAGATCATGAAGATCGCCATGCCGCTCATGCTGGCGTGGTACTTCCAGAAGCGCGAAGGGGTGATCCACTGGTACGACTATTTGGCCGCTGCGGTGCTGCTGCTCATTCCGGTTGGCCTGATCGCCAAGCAGCCGGACCTCGGCACCGCGCTGCTGGTGCTCGCCGCGGGCATCTACGTGATCTACTTTGCCGGCCTGTCGTGGCGGCTGATCGTGCCGGTGCTGGTGATTGCGGTGACGGCGATCACGCTGGTGGTGTCGTTCGAGTCGCGCATCTGCGCGCCGGGGGTGAACTGGCCGATCCTGCACGACTACCAGCAACACCGTGTCTGTACGCTGCTCGACCCGACCACCGACCCGCTCGGCAAGGGCTTCCACACCATCCAGTCGATCATCGCCATCGGTTCAGGCGGCGTGACGGGCAAGGGGTGGCTCAAGGGTACGCAGACCCACCTGGAATTCATCCCGGAAAAACACACCGACTTCATCTTCGCGGTGTACTCCGAGGAATTCGGATTGGTGGGCAACGGCGTGCTGCTGTTCCTGTATCTGCTGCTGATCCTGCGCGGGCTCTTCATTGCGGCCAACGCCGGCACGCTGTTCGGGCGCCTGCTGGCCGGGTCGATCACGCTGATCTTCTTCACCTATGCCTTCGTCAACATGGGCATGGTGAGCGGCATCCTGCCCGTGGTCGGTGTGCCGCTGCCGCTCATCAGTTATGGCGGGACGGCGCTCGTCACGCTGGGCATGGGCATCGGCATCCTGATGAGCATTGCCCGACAGAAGCGCTTCGTGCAGACATGAAAAAACGGCCGCCCAACCCAGGTGGCCGTTTCTGTTTCAGGCGGCAATGGCCTCTTCGCGCAACAGGCGCCGCAGGACCTTGCCGGTTGCCGTGGCGGGCAACGCGTCGTGGAACTTCACCCGCCGCGGCACCTTGTACGGCGCCATGTTCTCGCGCGACCACGCGATCAGCTCGGCTTCCGAGAGCTTGACGCCATTCATGGGCACAACGTGCGCGCACACGACCTCGCCCTTGTCGGGGTCGGGCAGGGGCGTGACAGCCACCTGCCGGATGCCCGGATGGCGCGAGAGCAGCGCTTCGACTTCCTCGGGAAACACGCTGTAGCCCGACACCTTGATCATCTCCTTGATGCGGCCCTGCCACTGCAGGTAGCCGTCGGCGGACACCTGTCCGATGTCGCCGGTATGCAGGAAGCCGTTGCGCAGGACGGCCCGCGTGGCCTCGTCGCGCTGCCAGTACCCGCGGAACACGCCTGGGCTGCGGATGGTGATCTCGCCAGGCTGCCCGGGCGGCAGCTCCACGCCGGTGTGCGGGTCGACGATGCGGACTTCGGTCTGCGGGACGATCTTGCCGTGCCAGCCCCAGCGCGGGGCGTGCGCCGGCGTGATGGCATCGCAGGTATGCGTTTCGGACAGCCCGTATGCGGCCTCATAGGTGCGGCACTGCGGGCCGGCAAACGCGCGCCACTGCTCGGCAATCGCCTCGGTCAGCGGCACGCCGAAGCTCGTGCACGGGTTGGTCGTGAGCGATTCCATGCGGTACTGCGCCGCATCGGGGTGCGCCATCACCGCCAGGTTCATCGGCGTCATGCTGTACCACCACGTGACGCGGTAGCGGTCGATGGCCTGCAGCACGGCAAGCGGGTCAAAGCGGTAGAGCAGGATGGTGGCTGCGCCGGAGTACAGCATCGTGTTCATGCCCATCAGCATGCCCGCAATGTGCGAGAGCGGCGCCACGGCCAGCATCACGTCGGAGGCCTGGATGCCGCCCACCTGCACCGTGACCGCCGTCTTGTACAGCGCATTGCGGTGCGTGAGCATCGCGCCCTTCGGGCGACCGGTGGTGCCAGAGGTGTAGACCATCAGCGCCACGTCATCGAGCCCCACCGGGATGGCGGCCACGGCGTCGCGCTCGGCTACGTCCACCGGCTCGGCCATCAGTTGCATCAGGTCGAGTTGGGCGGCGCCGGGCGTGTTCCTGGGCGGCGGCGCGGATGATGCATCGGCGGCGATCAGCTCCGGCGGAACAGCGAGTGCCTTGCGGCAGGCGGGCTGTGCCGGCTGCAGATCGGCATAGCGCGTGGTGATGACGGTGACGACCGACGTGCCGGGCCGCGCAGCCTCGACGATGGGCATCAGGTCTGCCGCCGCCACCAGGATCTTCGCGCCGCAATCGGCAAGCTGGTCACGCAGCTCATGCTGGCGCGACAGCGGGCCGCACGGCACCACAATGCCGCCCAGCTTGGCCGTGGCGAGGTGCGCGATGATCGCCTGCGGACAGTTCTGCAGAAACAGCGCGACACGGTCGCCGCGCACCACCCCGAGGCGTTGAAGCTGCACCGCCAGCCGGGTCGAAAGCTGATCCAGCTCGCGCCAGCACATCGTGCGGCCGTACCAGAGGAGGGCGATGCGCTCGGGGGTCTGCTGCGCGTGGAGGGCGCAATACCGGTGCAGCGGCATCTCGCCCGCGGCGTAATGGACCGGTTCGCGGTTCTGAATGGTCATATGGTGTCTCCTCGGCCTTCGGTGTCGCGCGGCGACGCCTTGGCCGTGATGGCGGCCCTCGTGCCGGGGCGCTCATGCGGGTTCGGTTTCGGGGCATCCATGGTGCGAGTATGGCTAAACCGCATGGCGGCCGCTGCACCGATTTGCGCAAAACCGCGTTCCACCCGAAGGCGGTCTGTCGTACGGTCGTTCCAAGCCGATCCCACAAAAATCTACCGCTCGGTATAGAGTTTCAGCGCAAATTCGACGGGGCGTCAATCGGTGAGAAGTCGGATATTCCGCCCCGGCAATGAAATGTCACAAACATAAGGACTGCGCTCATTCTCACATGAGCGTGCACTCACATTCAATGACCGCCGCCAAGGCAATGAATTGCGCAGACCAACATTAAAAATTTGCTGTCACGACAGATTTGTTCTATTTTTGACAACAAATTATGTGAGAGGTTGGAATGGATCGTTTGCAGTCGATGCGGGTGTTTTCCAAGGTTGTGGAGCTCGGCAGCTTCGCGCGCGCAGCCCAGCATCTGTCGATGAGCAATGCCGTGGTCACGCGCTACGTGGCCGACCTGGAGGCGCACCTCGGCACGCGTCTGCTCAACCGGACCACGCGCAGCCTGTCGCTGACGGACGTGGGCGAAACCTATCTGCAGCGCTGCCAGCAGATTCTGCTCGACATCGACGAGGCCGAATCGCTGGCCACGTCGCGCAGCCAGGCGCTGGTGGGTGGCCTGCGCATCGTCGCGCCGGTGATGTTCGGGCTGCACGTCCTGCCGATGCTCCTCGCGCGCTTCCAGCAGCTGTACCCCGAGGTCACGTTTGACGTGGCGCTGTCGGATCGCCCGATCGACATCGTCGAAGACGGACGCGACGTCGGCATCATGGTGTCGGAACTCGGGCTCGGCTCGCACCTGGTGGCGCGCCGCATGATCTCTGCGGAGATGATCATGGCCGCCACGCCGGCCTACCTGCGCCAGCATTCCACCCCGCAGCGCGCAGAAGACATCGCCGATCACCGCGTGATCGCCATGTGGCACCCGCAGCTGCGCCACGAGTGGGAGATGACCACGCCCGACGGGCAGTCGATCGCCGTGCCGGTGCAGCCGTCGCTCGTCACCAGCAATGCGGAACTGATGCATCGCGCCGTGCTGGCCGACATGGGCATCGCGGTGCTGTCGTCGTACATGGCGCGGCCCGACCTGGAGTCAGGCCGGCTCGTACGCGTGCTGCCGCAGTACAAGCTGCCGCAGCGCTCGCTCTCGCTGGTGTACCCGAGCCGCAAGTTCCTGCCGACCAAGGTGCGCACGTTCATCGACTACCTGCTCGCGCAGGCGATGGAAGTGAAGCACAGCGAAGCGCGCGCCGGACGCGCATTGAGCGAAGCCGCATAAGCCACGGCAGGCCGCGCAAACAAAACGGGAGGACACTGTCCTCCCGTTTGCATTAGTGCCGAGTGGCGCGTTCAGGTGTCGCTCGTGCTCGCCTCATCAGCCTCGGCTTCGGCGGCCTTCTTGCGCGCTGGCGTCTTCTTGGCGGCGGTCTTGGCGGGTGCCTTCTTGGCCGCGGCCGTGGTCTTCTTCGCGGCCGTCTTGGCGGCGGGCTTGCCCTTGCCTTCACCGCGCGGCTCGAACTCGAAGCCGATCTTGCCGTCCGGCTGCTTGACGAGGAACGCCTTGAAGGCGCGGCCCGTGCGCGCCGACTTGAACCCGGTCAGCAGGTCCGTCTTGCCCTCGGTGAGCAGCTTGTGCAGCTGCTCGCGGCTGATCTCTTGCTGCAGGATGATCTTGCCGGTGGTGAAGTCGCACGTCTTGGGCTGCGCCACGGCGTTTTCACACACGTACTTCAGGCCGTGCTCGTAGACGTTGCCGTTGCACTTCGGGCAATGGCCGACGCTTTCCTGGCCGGTGAAGTCGACGGGTTCGCCGTCCTCTTCCTCGTTCTGGCCGAAGTCGAACTCCATCTTCCAGTGGCCGTCTTCCTGAACCAGCTTCAGGATGGCGGCAAACGGCCGGCCCATCTTGCTGCGGAAGCCCTGCAGCGGGCCGATGGTCTTGTTGGTCAGCAGCTCTTCCACCTCGTCCAGCTCGAACTGGCGACCACCCGGGATCTTGCTGATCGAGAAGTCGCAGTGGCTGCACGCGAAGCGGCGGTAGTTTTCCTTGACCACGTGACCGCATTGCGGGCACGGCGTGGAAAGCGTCGCGTAATCGCCGGGGATGGTGTCGCTGTCGTACTCCTTGGCGCGCTTGACGATCTGCTGCGTCATCTGCGCGATCTCGCGCATGAACTCGTCGCGTGCGAGACGGCCACGCTCGATCTGTGCGAGCTTGTGCTCCCATTCGCCGGTTAGTTCGGCCTGCGTGAGTTCTTCCACGCCCAGGCCGCGCAGCAGCGTCATCAGCTGGAACGCCTTGGCCGTGGGGATCAATTCGCGGCCTTCGCGCACGAGGTACTTTTCGGTTAGCAGCCCTTCGATGATGGCCGCGCGCGTGGCCGGCGTGCCCAGGCCCTTGCCGGCCATGGCCTCGCGCAAGGCGTCGTCGTCGACGAGCTTGCCGGCGCCTTCCATGGCCGACAGCAGCGTCGCTTCGTTGTAGCGTGCGGGGGGCTTGGTGGTCAGGCCCACCGGCTCGACCTTGTCGGTCTTGACCTTTTCGCCCTTGGCGACGGGCACGAGGTTGGCGTCGTCGCCCTGCGACTCACGGCCGTAGATCACCAACCAGCCGGGGTTGACCAGCACCTTGCCTTCGGTCTTGAAGTGGTGGCCGGCCACCTCCGTCACGCGCGTGGTGACGAGGTATTCGGCCGCCGGGAAGAACACCGCCAGGAAGCGGCGCACCACCAGGTCATACAGCTTCTGCTCCGGCTCCGACAGGTTCTTCGGTGCCTGCAGCGTCGGGATGATGGCGAAGTGATCGCTGATCTTGCTGTTGTCGAAGATCCGCTTGTTGGGCCTGACCCACTGGTTGTCGAGAATCTTCTTCGCGTGCGGCAGGTAGTTGTGCGAACTCTCGGCCAGCATGTCGAGCGTCTTCTTGACCGTGCCCATGTAGTCTTCGGGCAGCGCGCGGGAATCCGTCCGCGGATACGTCAGTACCTTGTGCTTTTCATACAGCGCCTGCGCCAGCCCCAGCGTGTTCTTGGCCGAGAAGCCGAAGCGGCTGTTGGCCTCGCGCTGCAGGCTCGTCAGGTCGAACAGCGCCGGCGACATCTGCGTGGACGGCTTCGATTCTTCCGTCACGGTGCCCGGCTTGTCGCGGCACGCAGCGACGATGCTCTTGGCCTCGGCCTCGCTCCACAGGCGCGAGTCGCGCTGCTCGGGGTCGAACTCGTTCTTCTTGAATTTCGGATCAAACCAGCGGCCTTCGTACAGGCCCGCCGCGGCGATGAACTCGGCGCGCACTTCCCAGTAGTCGCGCGGGACGAACCGTTTGATCTTCTCTTCGCGCTCCACCACGATCGACAGCGTGGGCGTCTGCACGCGGCCCACGGTGGTGAGGAAAAAGCCGCCGCCTTTGCTGTTGAAGGCCGTCATGGCGCGCGTGCCGTTGATGCCGACCAGCCAGTCGGCTTCGGAGCGGCACCGCGCGGCGTCGGCCAGCGGCATCATTTCTTCGTCGCTGCGCAGCTTGGCAAACCCGTCGCGGATCGACTGCGGCGTCATCGACTGCAGCCACAGTCGCTTGACCGGCAGCTTGGTGTTCGCGTGCTGCGCAATGAGGCGGAAGATCAGCTCGCCCTCGCGCCCCGCGTCACAGGCGTTGATGAGGCTCGTCACGTCCTTGCGCTTGATAAGGCGTGTCAGCACCTTGAGGCGCGACTCCGACTTGGCGATGGGGCGCAGATCGAAGTGCGGCGGGATCACCGGCAGGTGCGCAAAACTCCATTTGCCGCGTTTGACCTCGTACTCCTCCGGGGCGGCGATTTCGACCAGGTGGCCCACGGCCGACGAAAGGACGTAGTCGTCGCTTTCGTAATACTCGTCGTGCTTGGTGAAGCCACCCAGCGCGCGCGCGATATCAGCGGCGACCGACGGTTTTTCGGCAATGATGAGGGCCTTGGACATGTGAGCGGATCCTGGCGATCGCAAGCAATCGATAAAAAGAAGTCGCTGATCTATAGCGACCGTTCGCGTGGGTTTTGTAGAGTCTTATGGCTTCGCGGGCCGACTTTCAAGTGCTGCGGGCGCCTGTTGGGGCACGCACCGGGGTCCTGTCAAAACGGTTCAGCCCCGAATTTGGCCGCCAATCATAAGCGCGGTTCCTTAGGGGGTGCAATAGAGTGGCGCATGCAGCGCATCGCGTTGTCAAGCGCCGTCCTCACGCCAGTTCCAGCAGCCAGGCGCGCAGGTCCGGCGCTGCCCGGACGGCCGGAGCAGCGGCCAAGTCCCGCGAAAGCAGCCCCTCCACCACGCCCGCATGTGGCAGGACCGGGCCGAAAAACAACACATCGCCGGCGTCGTCCATGCGCTGCACCAGCAGGGTGGGGAAGTTTTCGACGTCGAAATCGCCCAGCGCATCGGCGTGGTCTTCCACGTCCACCCAGACGAAGCAGCATTCCGGATGCCGCACCGCCAGATCAGCGAACGTCGCTCGATAGCTGCGGCACGTGCCGCACCACTCGGCGCACAGGCACGCAACCAGCCACCGTCCGTGGTGGATGTGCTCGCGCAGCGCGGCGATGTCGGTGTCGGGAGAAAGGAGCGGCATGTCGGTCGAACAGTCGCGCCTATTGTAGGCACGCTTTCACGGAAGCCGCAGGAAGCGGCCGCCGGGCTGGCGCTCGACGCGGCCGTCCAGTTCGAGGGCCAGCAGTTGCGCCGACAGCGCGGCAGCAGGCTGGCCGGTGCGCTCACACAAGGTGTCCAGGTCGACAGGGTCAAAGCCGAGGGCATCAAGCAGCGCGGTTTCGGCCGCGTTTGGCGGGGTGCGCGCGGCAGGCGCATGCGCAGCGGACGCCGGTTGAGCCGACGGCGGAGCCGATGCTGCGGGCCTGGTACGGCGCTCCGGTGCGGCGGCGCTCGCCCAGCCAAGTTCGTCGAGGATGTCGGCGGCTGTCTCCACGAGCTTGGCACCCTGCTTGATCAACAGGTGGCAGCCCTTGGCCAGCGGCGAGTGGATCGACCCCGGGATCGCGAACACGTCGCGTCCCTGCTCCCCAGCCAGCCGCGCCGTGATGAGCGAGCCCGACTGGGCGGCGGCTTCCACGACCAGCAGCCCGCGCGCGAGCCCGGCAATGAGGCGATTGCGGCGCGGGAAGTTCTCGGCCCGGGCGCCCATGCCCAGCGGATACTCGGAGATGATGAGCCCCGCCTCCGCAATGCGGTGCGCCAGCGCCCGGTTGCGCGCGGGATAGACGATATCGAGCCCGGTGCCGACCACGGCGATCGTGCTGCCCGGGCCGGCCAGCGCGCCTTCGTGCGCCGCCGCGTCGATCCCGAGCGCCAGTCCCGACACCACCGTCACGCTGGCCGCCGACAACGCCTGCGCAAACGCCCGGGCGTTTTCGATGCCGGCGGCCGTGGCGCTGCGCGCACCGACCACGCCGACCGCCGCCGCCCTGAGCAGCGAAACATCGCCCTTCGTATACAGCAGGGTCGGCGGATCGGGCAATTCCAGCAGGCGGGGCGGATACCCGCGATCAGCGAGCGTGAAGACGGCGTTGCCGGGCGTATTCGCCCACACCACGGTGCGCTCGATCAGTGAAGCCAGCGCTGCATCGGGCTCGGCGAGCAACGCCCGCGCGTGCCGCTCCGGGACCACCTTCACCAGCGCCGAATACGGTTGTGCGAAGATGTCCTGTGGCAAGCCGAACGCCGCCAGCAGTTGCCGGGCGGCTACGGGCCCAACGCCAGGGGTTTCGGTCAGACGCAGCCACGCGGCCAGTTCAGCGGGGTCGCGGGTGCAGGAGAGGGTGTCGGTGGAATCGGCCGCGGCGGACGCCGCGGCGTGCGATACATCGGTCAAATCAGGGACTGCGGTAACGCGTGGTCAGGGTTGTTGCGACATCGGATTGGTGGCCGTATCGCCCACCTCCACGGTGTTCGAGGCGTCAGTCACCAGCGCATAGGCGACGTGCGGGAAGACGCGGAACACGAATGCCAGGCCGTAGCGCTCCTCCGGCAACACCACGCGCTCGTTGCCGGCGGTCGGATCCTTCACCACGCCGCCCGCACGGGCCAGTGCCAGCACATGACCGGGTTCCAGCCCCTGCTGGCTGCCGATATTCAGCACGACAACCTGGTCGGTGCCGCCAAAGCGCACGCCGCCGGTCACCTTGGCGACCACGCCGTGCACGTCGCCCTCCGGTGCATGCGGCACATAGCGCACAGGCACGCGCGGCGGCAGCGGCATCAGCTGCGTGCCCACGCCCATTTCTTCCTTGGACGACAGCACTTCCATCTTGGTGGCCGATTGCGGACCCGCGGCAGCGCGCACCACGCGCAGCGTGCCGAGGAAATCCGCCTCGTAGCCGAGCACCTTGCCGCTGACGGGATCCTTCAACGGCTTGACCGGGCGATATGCCTGCCATTCGCTGCCCGGCTGGCCGCCTTCACCTGCGGGCAGACCGCGCGCGTAGGCACTCTCGCCCTTGCCCAGATAGACGCGGCCTTCGGGCAGCGCAAAGATGCGCGCCGGCGTGGCCAGCGTTTCCTCGTCCACGACGATCGGCTGGGTGAGGAACGGCTCGATCACAGCGGGGGGAATGCTGGGGATGGCATCGCCGTCCTGCCCCGACACGCGGGTATGCGGCGACAGGCGCACCGTGCTGCCCTCGGCCGAGGCTGGCGAAGTCGACAGCCACGCCCGGCCGTTCGCGTGATGCAGATACAGCACCTGGCCCGGATAGATCAGGTGCGGATTGCGGATCTGTTCGCGGTTCATGCCCCACAGTTCCGGCCACCGGTACGGGCGCTGGAGGTATTTGCCCGAAATCGCCCACAGGGTGTCGCCCCGGCGCACGGTGTATTGCGCGGGTGCGTTGGCGGCCAGCTCGGATTCGGGAATGCCGGCCTGGGCAGCCGCTGTGGCCTGGGCCTGTTGCGCCGGCGTCACGACGCGCTGCGCCGCGTGCGCGCCACCTAGGCAGAAAAGCGTTGCCGCGGCAACCGCCGAGAAGGCGCAAACGTAAGGCTGGCGCGGTTTCGTGGCGGGCTGAGAGAGCATCGGTGTGTTACGATGGCGCATTATTCTTTGAAGAATCGGCGAGTGGTCCGCGTGGTATTCGACGCTTGGCCGCCGCCACTGCACGCGTACTGTCGGCGCAGCAATCCGGGGGGTATGGCATCGAACGTTCGTCAGGCTTTTTCCTAAGCCATGTGGCGGATAGCGCCCCCGATTCTGCATGACATTCCAAGCGATCGCAATTGAAGGCAACCCCTCGTTAGCGTGGCCTTCCGCAACCGTTGTTGCCAAGCATCATGGCCCTACTCAATATCCTGCAATACCCTGACCCGCGGCTGCACAAGGTGGCCAAACCGGTTGCCGTGGTCGACGACCGCATCCGCAAGCTCGTGGCCGACATGGCCGAAACCATGTACGAAGCCCCCGGCGTCGGCCTGGCCGCGACGCAGGTCGACGTGCATGAGCGCGTGATCACCATCGACGTCTCGGAGACGCGCGACGAACTGCGCGTGTTCATCAACCCCGAGATCGTGTGGGCCAGCGCCGAGCGCAAGGTCTGGGATGAAGGGTGCCTGTCGGTCCCCGACATCTACGACAAGGTCGAACGCCCCGATCGCGTGCGAGTGCGCGCACTCAACGAAAAGGGCGAAACCTTTGAACTGGAGGCCGACGGCCTGCTGGCCGTGTGCATCCAGCACGAAATGGATCACCTGATGGGCAAAGTCTTCGTTGAATACCTCTCGCCGCTCAAGCAGACCCGCATCCGCTCCAAGCTGAAGAAGCACCAGCGCGAAGTGGCGCACCAGCGGTGAACGCCGTTTCATGCCAGCCGATGCCGACGCGCCCCGTCGCCCCGTTCCGCTGATGCAGCCCTCCCCCGTCGGCACGGGCGCCCGCACGCTACCGGCCTTGCTGTTGCGACACTGGCGTGCCGTCGTCGTGCTGATGCTGTGTGCATACTTCGTTGCCGGCACGTTCTGGCGCATGCCGTGGAAAGCCGACGAGCCTTACTCGTTCGGCGTGGTGCTCAACATCATCCAGCAGGGCGACTGGGTAGTCCCGAATGTCGCCTTCGAGCCGTTCGTCGAAAAACCGCCGCTGATGTACTGGACGGGCGCGCTGGCCGCGCTCGCGCTGCCCAATGTGCCGGCGCACGAGGCCGTACGCGTGGCAGTGCTGTTCTGGATGGCACTCACGTGCTGGGCCGTCTGGCGTACCGCGCGGCTGCTGCGCGGCGAGGCGCGCGACTGGCGCCAGCGCGTCGGCACAGCGCTGGCACGCGGCCGCCCGGGGCCGACACTTGCAGCGCGTCGCCAGGCCGGCCTGGACGCCGGTGGTGCTGCGCTGCGCGACTACGCACTGGGCGCGCTGCTGCTGTTTGCGGGCTGCATCGGGCTGGTCGAGCACGTGCACAAGTTCATTGCGGACGTACCGCAATTGGCGGGCACGGCGATCGCGCTCTATGGTCTCGTGCGCTTCGTCAAGGAAAGCGAAACGGACCGCACCGCAGGCGTCGACGCGCTGCGGCCGGCGCTGTGGTTCGGCACGGGCATCGGCGTAGCGTTCCTGGGCAAGGGCGTGCTCGTGCCCGGGCTGTTTGCGCTGACGGTGCTCGCGGCGATCGCCCTGCTGCCCGACTTCCGCCGCCGCCATGCCTGGCGGTTCTATGGCCTGTCGCTCCTGGCCGCGCTGCCGTGGCTCGTGATCTGGCCGGCAATCTTCTGGCATGAATCCACAGACCTGTTCATCGAATGGTTCTGGGTCAACAACGTCGGGCGCTTCTTCGGGTTCTCGCATCTCGGCGGCGAGAAAGGATCGCTGGCAACGACGCTGCGCTCCATACTGCTGACCGGCACGCCCGCCGTGTGGCCGGCCCTAGCCGTGGTGGCGTTGTCGGTGTACAAGCTGGTGCGGCTGCGGGGGCGCGGCGTACGCGCGGCCTGGCTGCTGCCGTACCAGGGGCACCTGGTGGTTGCGCTGTTCCTGTTGTTGAGCATCGCCGTGGTGCTGCGCTCGGCCGTGCTGCGCGATGTGTACCTGATGCCGCTGCAACCGGCGATGGCGCTGCTGGGCGCACCGATGCTGCTGCTCGTGCCGCCGGTTTGGCGCGCCCGTGCCTGGGGCGCAGCGGTGGCGCTCTTTGGCGCGCTTGGCGTCGTGGTGTGGGCCGTGTGGGCCGCACTCGTCGTCGACGGCGGGATGCTGCTGCCGGCCTGGCTCTCGAAGGCGCTGGGCCGCGTGCTGCCCTTGCCCTATGACATGCTGGTCCACCCGATTGCCGTGGCAGCGGCGGCGGCCGTCACCGCCGTGTGGGCGGTCTGCGTGTGGCTGCGGCCAGCGCGCTCCGGCGTGGTCGCATGGGCCGCCGGGCTGGGCCTCGTATGGGGCCTGCTGGGCACCCTGCTCATTCCATGGGTAGACGACGCCCGCAGTTACCGCCCGCTGTTCCAGGCCATCAAGCCGGTGCTGCAATCTGCCCAGGTCTGCGTGGCCACGCGCGGCATGGGCGAGAGCGAGCGCGCGCTGATGCACTACGAAACCGGTGTCCGCCCGGTCAAATGGCTGCTGGGCCATAGCGGCCACGGCGATGCCCACCGGCCCAACCCCGAGGCCCGCACCTGCGACCTGATGCTCGTCCTCGACAAGGCACGCGAGAACCGCAGCCGCCAGCCCAAGGGCGCCGATTGGGAGCTGGTCTGGCGCGGCAGCCGGCCAGGCGACACCAACGAGACCTTTTCGCTGTTCCAGCGGCGCGGCAATGGCGGCACCGAAGCCTTGCCTTCGCCCGAGCCCATCGTCCCGCTGACGGACACACCGCATCGCGGGCACCGTTGAACCCCATGCGCTCCGCCATCGCGTATGTAGCGCGCTTTTTTGTTGCTCCTGTTTTGCACGCATGACAACCACCCTTCGCGTAGCGTTTGCTGGCACACCCGAATTTGCGCAGACAGCGCTGGCGGCGATCCACCAGGCCGGCTTTCCCATTGTGGCCGTGTTGAGCCAGCCTGACCGGCCCGCAGGCCGCGGCATGCAGCTGCAGGCCAGCCCGGTCAAGCAATATGCGGTGTCGCATGGGTTGGAGCCGATCCTGCAGCCGCCCTCATTGCGCCGCACGGGCAAGTATCCACAGGAAGCCGCAGAGGCCATCGAGGCACTCGCCGCACAGCGCCCCGACGTGATGGTCGTGGTGGCCTATGGCCTGATCCTGCCGCAGGAAGTGCTCGACCTGCCGCGCTTTGGCTGCATCAACATCCACGCATCGCTGCTGCCGCGCTGGCGAGGCGCCGCGCCCATCCACCGGGCCATCGAAGCCGGCGATGCGCAATCCGGCATCACGCTCATGCAGATGGATGCCGGCCTCGACACCGGGGACATGATCGCCATGGAACGCGTGCCCATCGGCCCGGCGGACAGCACGGGCACGCTGCACGACACGCTGGCCGCACTGGGCGGCCGCATGGTGGTGGAGGCACTGTCGCGGCTCGCGCGGG
>NZ_LWRX01000025.1:0-390 GCF_001683835.1 Ralstonia sp. RL
TGATCTTCCGCGGCTTGCCGGTGGCGGCATCCACCTCCACCGCGTACCACCTCCCGCGCTCGAAGTAGATGCCCGACGGCAGCGCCGCCTGGTCGATGTGCTTCGGGATGCTTGGGTTGAACTTGCGCTTGCGTCCGCGGCCCATAGGCCCTCTCAGATCATGTCGCTGACGGGTGGATCGGCGTCGTTCGCGCCGGAGTCGCCGCCCCGGATTGCCCGGTCGATCGCATCCAGCGTCGTGAATATACCGCCGTCCCCGTCGTACCTGAATTTGATGCCCTGCCGGCGGGCCCAGCGCTCCACGGTCGACAGGCGCGGCCTTGGATCCGCCGGGTTCGGCCGGCACAGGTCCTGGAGTTCCTTGAACGTGACGATGCCCGGCGCGGCCGC
>NZ_LWRX01000103.1:0-5303 GCF_001683835.1 Ralstonia sp. RL
CCCTTCCGAGCCGAGCACGATTTCGCGCAGGTCGCAGCCGGCGGCGGAAGCCGGGAAGCTGGGGATGGTCAGCGCGCCGCTGGGCGTTTCGACCTTGCCGCCGGCGAACAGCTGTTCGATGCGGCCGTAGCGCAGCGATTGCTGGCCCGACGAGCGGGTCACGACCCAGCCGCCGAGCGTCGAGTATTCGAAGGATTGCGGAAAGTGGCCGAGCGTGTAGCCGTGCGCGCGCAATTGCGCTTCCAGGTCGGGCCCGGCCACGCCGGCGCCGAAGGTCGCCAGCTGCGCGCAGCGGTCGAGGTCCAGCAGGCGGCTCATCCGCGCCAGGCTGATGGTGAGCACCGGCTGCTCGGTCTGCGGCGCGCTCAGGTGGCCGACCACGCTGGTGCCGCCGCCGTACGGAATGACGAGCGCGCCGCTCTGCCTGGCGTAGGCGAGCAACTCGCGCACCTGTTCGCTGCTTTCGGGGAAGGCGACGCCATCCGGCACGCGATGGATTTTTCCGTAGCGCAATTTCAACCAGTCGGGCAGACTTTGCCCGAGCGCATGGCGCACGCGCACTTCGGGCGAGGTGTCGATGCCGCGGTGCGGCGTCAGGCGGCTTGGCGCGATCGCCCCGCACACCTGCGCCAGCGTGGCGTCGGCCGGCGGCGTGCCGGGGCCGACCCGGGTATGCAGAAAGGCGAGCATGTCTTCATTGAGGGGAAACTCGATGGTGTCGTCTCCCCAACCGTTCCAGCGTCTCATCTTGAAATCCTTACTTGTTATACTGCATCGATATTTGCCAAAATCTTAACGAGCGGCTTTTGCCGTGTATTGCGCATTCATGACAGTTCACTTGTCCGATCATGCCAACGCCCCCTTCCGCTGCTAGCCGCTTTGGCGGCCGCGTCGCCGGCCCCTATCTGCAACCGTTGATCGAGGCGGCGGCGGCGCGCGGCGTGAGCGAACGCGCGCTGGAGCAGGCGGCGGGCTTGCCGTCAGGAACGCTCTCGCCGCTGCCGGAATCGCTGGCCGCGGCCGACTATGTGCGGCTGCTCGATGTGGGCGCGCAACTGGCGCACGATCCGCACTTCGGCCTGCACGTGGGCGAGCGGGTCAAGCTGGGCACCTACAACGTGTACGGCCTGATCCTCTTGAGCTGCCGCGATTTCGGGCAGGCATTGCAGCAGACCATGCGCTTCGAGGCGCTGGCGCACGACCTCGGGCGTTCCGCGCTGTCGGTCGATGGCGCTCTCGCCGAGTACCGCTGGCACAGCGCCTTTCCGCGCGCCTCGCGCCATCTGGCCGAGAGCGTGTTTACCGGCATCCGCGTGTTCGGCGGCTGGCTGGCCGGGCGCGCGTTGCCGCATGTGCATGTTGCATTCGCCCATGCGGCGCCGGACGACCTCGGCGAATACGAGCGCATCTTCGGCCCCGACGTGCACTTCGGCGCCCCCGCGCATGCGGCGCGTTTCGATGCGGCGCTGCTGTCCTGGCCGGTGCCGAATGCCGACGTGAGCCTGTATCCCGTGCTGCGGCAGCATGCGGAACGCTTGCTCAAGGAAAAGCAGCGGGCGGAACAGGAAGGCGGCATCGTCGCGCAGGTGCGCGCGGCGATCGTGAAGAACCTGGAGCAGGACCGCGCGCGCCTGCCGCTGATCGCGCAGGAACTCAACATCACGCCGCGCACGCTGCAGCGCAAGCTGAACGACTCCGGCATCGGCTACCAGCAACTGCTGGACGAAACCCGGCGCGAACTGGCGCTGGAATACCTGAAACAAAGGAATCTCAGCATCGCCGAAATCGCCTTCCTGCTCGGCTATCAGGAACAGAGCTCGTTCAATCACGCCTTCAAGGACTGGACCGGCATGAACCCCGGCGCCTACCGGGAGCAGGCCGGGCGTTGAACGTGCGGCATCGCCCGTAGGATGCGGCCGGAGGAGTGCCCCGTCGCGATTTGCGCCAGCGCAGGAACGGCGCAGGCGATCGGAACCGGCCCTACCGCGCCCAGTCCCACGCGATATCCATTCAACGAGAAGCGTGGCACGTTTCCGTTCATCTCGCACGCAGAAGCGGAAACGCTGGAGAGCTCATGAGCACAGCGCACCGCATCCTCCTGGTCGACGACAATCCGGAGCTTCGCCTGCTGGTCGAGCGCGAATTGCAGCGGGAATTGCAGCGGGAATTCGGCGCGCTGCAAGCGCGGCATATCGCCGATGCGCACGGCCTGGCCGGTGCGCTGGCCGCCGGCGCCGACGCCGCCGTCGTCGATGCGCGGATGCACTGGTCGAGCGGGCTGGATGTCTTGCGGACGATCAAGAACCGCCGTCCGGATTGCGCCGTCATCATGTTCGCGACAGATGGCGGCACCGCGTTCGCCGTCGACGCCATGAAGGCGGGCGCCGACGATTTCGTCATCAGGCCGGCCTCATGCGCCGACGGCCTGCCGCAGCTGCGGCGCGCGCTGCGCGACTGCCTGGCGCGCAGCCACCGGCGCCAATCCTTGCGCGCCGCGTCCGACAGCAGCGCACGCAAGGCGGCCGAGGCGGAAGCCGAAAGAAAGGCGCGCCTGCTGGCCGAGGCGCAGCGCGTGGCGTGCATCGGCAGCTGGGAGCTCGATCTCGGCAGTAACGTGCTCACCTGGTCGGACGAGCATTACCGCATCCTCGGCCTGGAACCGGGCGCCATCCGCCCCAGCTACGAGCAGGGCCTGGAATTCGTGCATCCGGAAGACGCGGCATTCGTGCGCGGCACGGTTGCCGCCGCTGTCGCCGCGATGGGCAGTTTCGACATCGAATGCCGCGTGGTCCGCGCCGATGGGCGCGAACGCAACGTGCGCTCGTGCGGCGAGGTGGTGCCCGGGGACGACGGCCGGCCGGCGCGCCTGATCGGCATCCTGCAGGACATCACCGGGCACAAGCAGTACGAAACGGCCCTGCAGCGCAGCGAGCAGCAGCTGCGCCGCGTGCTGGCCGAACGGCGCCAGCTGTCGCAGGACCTGCATGACAACATCCTGCAGACCGTATGCGCCGTCAGTTTCAGCCTGGAGCACAGCCAGCGCCTGATTGCGGAAGGCCAGGCGCACAGCGCGGCGCGCGAGCTGTCGTGGGAGATCGCCTCGCTGAAAAACATCATGCGCGACATCCGCCACTTCATCCATGGGCAGGAGCCGCTGCTGCTGAGCGCCTCGCAGCTGCAGGCCGAGCTGGCCGAGCTGGCGCGCATGATCGAAACCAGGGAGCCGGGCCGCTTTGCCATCGACGTCGATCCGGCGGCGGCGGCGCAGCTGATGCCGGACGAGGCGCGCCAGGTGCTCAGCATCGCGCGCGAAGCGATGAGCAACAGCGCGCGCCACGCCCACGCGACCTGCGGCGTCATCTCCCTGCGCACCCAGGACGAGAGCATCCGCTTCGAGCTGCGCGACGACGGCGTCGGCTTCGACGTGCAACACATCGCGCATCGCGGCGAAGGGCTGAAGAACATCGCCGCGCGCGCGCGGCAGATCGGCGCCCAGATCGAAGTGCTGTCCCAGCCCGGCCACGGCACGCGCGTCGTGCTCGACCTGCCGCTGTTGACGCGCGGCCGGCGGCATGGGCGCGACCGCCGGCGCAACGACTGAAACCTGGCGCCGGGCACGCTGCAGCTGGCGCTGTCGTGGCCGCCGGACGAGCTGCTGCCGGTCAAGCGCCTGCAGCAGATCATGAGCAGCGTCGCGCGCCGCCGGCCGGACATGCTCACGCAGGACGGCTGCTTCGACACCAACGAGCCGAACTTCATCCGCCAGATCATCCGCCGCGCGGTCGACTGGGGCCGGCTGAATCCGCGCGAAATCATCGCCACCAATTCCTGCACCGAGGCGATGTCGCTGGCCTTGCGCGCGGTGGCCAGGCCGGGCGACACGATCGCGATCGAATCGCCGACCTATTTCGTGCTGCTGCAGCTCATCGAGAGCATGGGCATGAAGGCGCTGGAAATCCCGACCGATCCCAAGACCGGGCTGTCGGTCGACGCGCTGGAACTGGCGATCCGCGAGGGCCTGGTGCAGGCCTGCCTGCTGGTGCCGAACGCGAACAATCCGCTCGGCTGCATCATGCCCGAGGAAAACAAGAAGCGCCTGGCGGCCTTGATGACGCGGTACGGCATCCCGCTGATCGAGGACGACGTGTACGGCGACCTGTGCTTTTCCGCCGAGCGGCCATGGCCGGTCAAGGCCTACGACGACAGCGGCCATGTGCTGCTGTGCTCGTCGTTTTCGAAGGTGGTGAGCCCGTCGGCGCGGGTCGGCTACATCGTCGCCGGCCGCTATGCGCAGCAGGTCGCGCTGCTCAAGAACGTCGCCTCCGGCGGCACCAACCACTACTTCCAGGCGGTGCTGGCCGATTTCGTCGGCAGCAGCAGCTACGACAGCCAGGTGCGCAAGATGCGGCGCGCGATGACCCAGCGCATCGCGCGCATGTCGGACGCGGTGTCGGAATTCTTCCCGCCCGCCTGCTCGGTCGCCGAGCCGCAGGGCGGATTCGTGCGGTGGGTGCAGCTGCCGGAACAAGTCGACGCGTTGCGGCTGCACGAGCGCGCCATCGCCCACCGCATCGCGTTCATGCCGGGGCCGCTGTTCTCCGCCTCCGGCAAGTTCGGCAACTGCCTGCGCCTTAACTGCGGCAACGAATGGAGCGCCGAGATCGAAGGCGCGGTCAAAACCCTGGGCATGCTGGTGCACGAGTATCTGGACCGATGAGCTGGCCCGCCGTCCTCAGCGCGGGCGGCCGAGTTCCATCACCCAGTACTGCTGGTAGGCGGACGCATCGTTGCGGGCGCAGGCGACGCCGATCTCGCTGTAGTTGCCGTTCATGATGTTGGCGCAGTGGCCGGGGCTCTGCAGCCAGCCGTCCATCACCTGCGCCACCGTCCCCTGCCCGGCCGCGATGTTTTCCGCCGCCGCGCTCCAGGCATAGCCGGCATTGGTGATGCGCTGGCTGAAGGTGCGGCCGTCCTGGCTCGTGTGCGAAAAATAATTGTTGGCCGCCATGTCCTGCGCATGGCCGGCGGCGGCGTCGAACAGCTTGCCGTTCCATGCCAGGGGCGCCGCCGCGCTGTAATAGGTGCTGCCGCAGGTGCGACCGACGGCGCGCGCCTGGTTGACGCGGTCGAGCACTTCCTGCTGAAAGTTGGCGAGGCCGCAGGTCTTGTCGGCTGGGAGCGCGGCTGTCGGACTCGGAGCCGGAGCCGGAGCCGGCGCTGGTGCTGGCGCTGGCGCTGGTGCTGGCGCTGGCGCTGGTGCTGGTGCTGGTGCTGGTGCTGGTGCTGGTGCTGGTGCTGGGGCT
>NZ_LWRX01000175.1:0-1600 GCF_001683835.1 Ralstonia sp. RL
GAACCCGGTCTGGTCGCCCTCGCGGCCGGCGGCGCCAGTCTGGTCGGCATCCTCTCTGCGCTACTGCCGGCCCGCCGTGCCGCGCAACTCGACCCGGTGGTGGCGATCCGTGGCTGAACCCAAAGACCACGTCCTGCACCTCGCCGGCATCCGCAAGTCCTACGGCAGCGGCGAGGTGGAAAGCGAGGTCCTGCACGGCATCCACCTGACGCTGCGGCGCGGTGAGTTCGCAGCCCTGATCGGCCCCTCCGGGTCGGGCAAAAGCACCCTGCTCAACCTGATCGGCCTGCTCGACCGGCCGACCAGCGGCCAATTGCACATCGACGGCGAAGACAGCGGCCAGCTCGACGATACCGGCCTGACCCGCCTGCGCGGCCAGCGCATCGGCTTCGTCTTCCAGCACCACCACCTGATCCCGGCTTTCACCGCCGAAGAAAACGTCGCCATGCCGCTGCTCGTCGCCCGCGGCCGGCCGGATCGCGAGATGTTCGAGCGCGCCGGCCGCCTGCTCGATCAGGTCGGCCTCGCCGAGCGCAAACAGCACCTCGCCAACCGGCTGTCCGGCGGCCAGCAGCAGCGCGTCGCCATCGCCCGCGCCCTGGTCACCAACCCGTCGCTGGTCTTGGCCGACGAGCCGACCGGCAACCTCGACACCCATGCGGCCGACGACGTCTTCGCGCTGCTCCGCGAATTCAACCGCCGCCAGCACACCACCTTCCTGATCGTCACCCACGACCCGCGCCTGGCGGCGCGCTGCGACCGTATCATCGAACTGGTCGACGGCCGCATCGTCGCCGATCAGGCGGTGGCAAGCGCCTGAGACCCGGTTTTACGCGGCCGGCTTCTGGCCGAACAGCCTGTCGGTCAGCTTGACGTACCACGCCGCCGACTGGACCTGGATGATGTAGGCCAGCGTGATGACCAGCGCCGCGTCCGAGCTCGCGCTGCCAAAGGCGTTCATGGCCAGGGCCAGGGCGATCGACAGGTTGCGCATCACGGTGCCATAGACCAGCGCGATGGCATCGCCGCGCGGCAGCAGCAACTTGGCCAGCACGGTGCTCAGCAGGTAGTTGCCGGCATAAAGCGCCAGCAAGGGGCCGAGCAGTTGCAGCAGTTCGGCCGGCCGGGCGGCCAGTTGCCCGGCCTTGAGGGCCATCGCGACAAAGACAATGCCGAGCACGCCCAGTGTCGAGAAGGGCGGAAAGCGCGGCGCCCATTCGGTCTGAAAGGCCTTCTGGCCGTGCTTTTTGAGCAGGTAGGCCTGCGTGAAATGCCCGGCGAGCATGGGCAGGAAGACGATGAAGGCGATTTGCGAAAACACCGCCAGCAAATCGACCGGCACCGTCGCCCCCATCAGCCATTGCACATAGAAAGGTGTCGCCAGCGAGCCAAGGATCAGGCCGAGGACCGTCATCTTGACCGCTGCCCCGAGGTTGCCACCAGCAAACCCGGTCCACGAAATGGTCATGCCCGAAGTCGGCAGCAACGCGGCGAGCAGCAGACCCATCGCGTAGTAAGGCTGTTCAGGAAAGAAATAGCGGCCAAGGCCGAAGGCAAAGAAGGGCACGAGACCGAAGTTGATGAACTGGGCCAGCCACTG
>NZ_LWRX01000005.1:0-1054 GCF_001683835.1 Ralstonia sp. RL
AAGTTGATCAGCTCCGGCCGGGGCACGCCGCGCGCCCCGAACAGGCTGCGATGCTGGACCGGCGAGCCGGTCACCAGGTCGAGATTCATGCGCTTCAGGCGCATTTCGAGGTCGATCAGGTTGATGGCATCGAGGCGTCCGTAAATCATCCGCCCCTCTGCACTGACCGCCTTGTAGTCGAAGATCATCGTTACATCCGGTCGGTCAGGTCGACGACGCGGGCCAGTTCCTCCAGCGAGGTCACGCCGTCGATGACGCGTTTCAGACCATCGTCGGCCAGCGTCGTGAAGCCCTGGAGCACGGCGCGGCTGCGGATTTCGTGCGTGGTGGCCCGGCGGGCGATCAGTTCATCGATGCCGGCATCGATGCGCAGCAACTCCATGATCGCGATGCGGCCGCGATAGCCCTGGAAATCGCACGACTCGCAACCCGTGGCGCGGAACAGCACCGGGCGCGGCCCCTCGCCCAGCGGGCCAAGCAGGCGGATTTCGTGCGGCTCGGCGTGGTACGGCGTCTTGCAGTGTTCGCACAGGCGGCGGATCAGGCGCTGGGCGATGATGCCGATGATGTTGCCGGCCAGGATGTCGGGCAGCACGCCGATGTCGAGCAGGCGGGGAATGGCGCCGATCGCCGAGTTGGTGTGCAGGGTGGTATACACCTGGTGGCCGGTCATTGCCGCGCGGAAGGCCATCTCGGCCGTGTCGGCGTCGCGCACTTCGCCGACCAGGATGACGTCCGGGTCCTGACGCATCATCGAGCGGATGCCGTTGGCGAAATCGAGCTTGGCCGCCTCCGCCACCGAGGTCTGGCGCACCATGGCCATCGGGTACTCGACCGGGTCTTCGAGGGTCATGATGTGGATGCCCTCGCTGTTGATGTGGTTGAGCACCGAGTACAGCGTGGTCGTCTTGCCGCTGCCGGTCGGGCCGGTGACGAGGATGATGCCCTCCGGCCGGGAAATCATCAGTTTCAGCTGGTGCAGGTGCTCCTCGGCCAGGCCAAGGCCCTCCAGGGGCACGATGCCTTTCTGGCGGTCGAGGATGCGCAGCACGAT
>NZ_LWRX01000154.1:0-3260 GCF_001683835.1 Ralstonia sp. RL
CCCTGCACCCGACAATGAAGCCGGTGGAACTGGTCGAGCGCGCGATCCGCAATTCCAGCCGACCGGGCGATGTGGTGCTCGATCCGTTCGGCGGTTCCGGCACGACCCTGATCGCGGCCGAGAAGTCCGGCCGCATCGCCCGTCTGATCGAGCTCGACCCCAAGTACGTGGACGTGATCGTGCGTCGGTGGCAGGACTTCACCGGCCAGCAGGCCACCCGCGAGGCGGATGGCATGGCCTTCGATCAGGCGGCGAGTGATTCCTCGATGATCTCGCAGTGAATCACAAAGCCCGTGAGGTATGGCAGCCCGCGCGGGATGCCGTACTGCTTGGCTCTTTGGCGGCCGATGGTCCAGCCCATCCAGCGCCCGGTGGTAGCTCCGATCGCGTCCGCCAGGCTCTTGCCCTCGTAAAGCCCGTTCAGGACGTCGTCGGCAAAGTGGCGGCCGTGGCGGCAGTCGAGGAAGGCCCGCACCGACTCCATCGGCTGGCAGGTAGCATGGGAGATCGCGGTCATCGCGATCGGCCAGGCGGCCTGTGCGTGCTCGCCCATCGTGCCGTAAAAGCCCCAGGCATCGTTGCGGGTGGCGGGGATCTGCGTGGTACTCATCTCGGGCTCCTTCGGGTGGATCGTGGCGACACCCGTATGAACGCGCTGTTCGATGCAAAAGCCAAGCGCCGCTTGGCTTCTTTCTCGATCTGGTTGCTCAGGCGATGCGGTACACCCGCTCGCCGCCCTGGGGCTTGTCGGAGACGATGGCCAGGCCCAGCTTCTTCTTGAGCGCCCCGGCCAGGGTGCCGCGCACCGTATGCGCCTGCCAGCCGGTGGCGTCCATGATCTGGCGGATCGTGGCGCCCTCGGGACGGCGCAGCATCGCGATCACCTGGGCCTGCTTGCTGTGGGCGCGGGTGCGGCGCGGTGCATCGTCCCCCGCCTGCGTCCACGCGGCCTCCGCCGCGGTGACGGCGGCCTCCAGTTCGGGATCGCCCGTGGCGGTTGGCTGCTCCGCGTTGGCGATGATCCGATCGAGCTGGGCTTCGAACGAGCCCACGCGCGTTGTCTTCACGCCGGGGCGCGGCAGCCCCAGAGCGTCGTAGCCCTCGGCGGCGACGAACCAGTGGCTGCCATCGGTCGTGATCAGGGCGCGGTTGGCCAGGCCTGCCAGCACCTTCTGGCGCGCTGCGCCTTTGATGTGCTCGGGGAACCCGTCGATCTTGCCGCCGTGGTGCTCGATGGCGTGGGCCAGGATGGCGTGCTGGGTGGGGGTCAGGGTGATGGTGGTCATGGGTGGCTCCTTCGCAGGGGGGTCGGGTGACGGGATGAACGCGCTGTTCGCCTGTGAAGCCAAGCGTTTCGTGCCTGGCTTCACCACCTTCCGGTCAGTCCTGGACGACGTTCGGCTCCGGGGGTTTTGGGCGCGACGCCCCCGCTTCGACGCCCGCCTTAAAGGCCGCTTCCAGTGCGGCGCGCAGGTTCCACACCGCCAGGTCGTGGAAGTCCAGGCGGTCGGCGTGGCGGGTCTGCAGGGTTTCGATGCCCAGATGCTGCTGGGCGATCTGGGTGAGGAGGGTGTCGATGGGGCTCATGGCGTGTTCCTCTCGGGGTGGTTGGCGTGATGGGATGAACGCGCTGTTCCCGAGGAAAGCCAAGCTGAATCTGCGAAGACACGAACATATGTTGGAAGACGGCGACGATGGGACTATCGATTCGCGCCTACGCGCGCCACCGCGGCGTGTCGCACGTGGCCGTGAAGAAGGCAATCGACACCGGCCGCATCACGCCGCTGCCTGACGGCACGATCGATGCCGAGACGGCCGATACCCAATGGGCGCGCAACACCTTGCAGCCCCGCCGGGCTCCCGAGCACAAACTCCCTACCCCCAAGAGATCCCAGGCCCGGCCCGAACGGGAAATCCCCGACGCCGGAGCACCGCCATTGCCCACCGGCGGCACCTCGCTGCTGCAGGCGCGCACGGTCAACGAGGTGCTCAAGGCCCAGCTCAACAAGGTGGAGCTGGCGCAGCGCAAGAGGGAGCTCGTCGACCGCGCGCAGGCCGTCTCTCACGTGTTCAAGCTCGCGCGCACCGAGCGCGACGCGTGGCTGAACTGGCCGGCGCGCATCTCGGCGCAGATGGCCGCACGCCTGAACGTCGATCCGCATGCGCTGCACGTGGCGCTCGATGCGGCCGTGCGCGAGCACTTGCAGGAACTGGGCGAACTGCGCCCGCGCGTGGACGGATGACGATGGAGTACGACGGCGCCGACGACATCGAGCGGGCTTGGCGCGAGGGGCTCACCCCCGATCCGCTGCTGACGGTTTCCGAGTGGGCCGACCGGCACCGGGTGCTCTCCAGCAAAGCCTCGGCCGAGCCGGGGCGCTGGCGCACCAGCCGCACGCCCTACCTGCGCGAGATCATGGACTGCCTCTCGCCCACCTCGCCCATCGAGCGGGTGGTGTTCATGAAGGCGGCGCAACTGGGCGCCACCGAGATGGGCAGCAACTGGATCGGCTACGTGATCCACCACGCGCCCGGGCCGATGATGGCGGTGTGGCCGACGGTGGAGATGGCCAAGCGAGCCTCCAAGCAGCGCATCGACCCGCTGATCGAGGAGTCGCCGGTGCTCGCCGAGCGGATCGCCCCGGCGCGCAGCCGGGACTCGGGCAACACCATCCTGGCCAAGGAGTTCCGCGGCGGCGTGCTGGTGATGACCGGTGCCAACAGCGCGGTGGGCCTGCGCTCGATGCCGGTGCGCTATCTGTTCCTCGATGAGGTGGACGGTTATCCGTTGGACGTCGAGGGCGAAGGTGATGCGATCTCGTTGGCCGAAGCCCGCACACGGACGTTTGCCCGGCGCAAGATCTTCATCGTCTCCACACCCACGATCGCAGGCGCCTCGGCCATCGAGCGCGAGTACGAGGCGAGCGACCAGCGCCGCTACTTCGTGCCCTGCCCGCACTGCGGCCACCGCCAGTGGCTGCGCTTTGAGCAACTGCGTTGGGACAAGGGCGCGCCGGACACCGCCGCCTACGTCTGCGAGGCCTGCGACGCACCCATCGCCGAGCACCACAAGACCTGGATGCTGGAGCACGGCGAGTGGCGGGCGATGGCACCGGGTGCCAAGACGGCGGGCTTTCACCTGTCGTCTCTGTATAGCCCGGTGGGCTGGCGGTCCTGGCGCGACATCGCCGCCGCCTGGGAGGCGGCGGTTGGCAAGGAGTCCGGCTCGGCTGCGGCGATCAAGACCTTCAAGAACACCG
>NZ_LWRX01000057.1:0-24655 GCF_001683835.1 Ralstonia sp. RL
AACGGCCCGCACCGCGCCGGCCGCCGCCGGCCCCGACCCCGCCCGCGCGCGAGCCGATAGCCGCGCCCAGGCCCGCCCCGACCGGGTCGGACCTCTCCGACACAGACTCGTCGGACTTCCTCGGGGCCCAGGCGTCGGGCAATACCGGGATGGTGAAGGACCTCGGCGCAGAGGATCCCGGCGCGGGGGCTGCACCAGGCGGCGCCGGCTTCTCCCTGCCGCCATCGACGACCCTGCGCTACGCCACGTACGTCAACGGCGTACGCAACGAAGACGGGCTGATCCGGTGGACGACCGATGGCAAAACTTACACGCTCTCCGTCGAAATTCCGTTGCCGCTGTTCTTTGGCGCGCTCGCCTTCCGAAGCACCGGCGCAGCCGGCCCGTACGGTCTGGCCCCCATGCGCTATGAAGAGGTGCGCGGCCGCCGACAGCCCGACGTGACAACGTTCCATTACCCCGATCCCAACGCAGCCACCTCGGGCACGCAGAGCGCACCCACCGTCACTTTTACGCGCACGCCGGCCGTGCTGCCCCTCCCGGAGGGCACGCAGGATCGCTTCAGTGTCTTCCTGCAGCTGACAGGCCTGGCGCGCGGCAATCCGGAACGGATGTCGAGCCCCGGGCTCACGCTCGACATCCCCATCGCGGATACAGACAGCGTGGAGTTCGCCCGCGTGCAGCATGTGGGCGAAGACACTGTCGACACGCCAAACGGCACGATTCGTGCACAGCACTTCATACGACTGCCGCGCCGGGCCGACGACAAGCGGCGCGTCGAAATCTGGCTCGCGGCCGAGCGTGGCTGGCTGCCGGTGCGCCTGCGCCAGACCGAGCCCAACGGCATGCAGTTCGATCTGGTCTACCAATCGCAGGAAGGAGGATGACCGTGTCACCAACCGCCCGCTCCGACTGGGGTGCCGTGCGCGCCAACGGCATCGACATCCATTACCGCATCGACGGCACGGACGGCTCCTGGGTCGTGCTGGCGCACGCGCTCGGCGTGGACCACCGATTGTGGGACGACATCGCTGCGCGCCTGTCCGATCGCCATCGGGTGCTGCGCTACGACGCGCGCGGCCACGGCAAGACCAGCGCCCCGCACGGCGCCTACACCCTCTTCCAGATGGCCGACGACGTGGCCGGGCTGCTCGACGCGCTGTCGATTGCGCAGGTGCATTTCGTCGGCCTGTCGATGGGCGGCATGGTCGGCCAGATCCTCGGCGTGCGGCACCCGCAGCGGCTGCTCTCGCTCACGCTGTGCGACACCGTCTGCTACACGCCGGTCTCTGCGCACGCCATGTGGGACGAGCGCATCGGCCAGGTGGAAGCCCATGGCATGAGCGGCATTGTCGAGCCCACCATCCAGCGCTGGCTCACCACACCGTTTCGCGAGGCCCATCCGGACGCGGTCGAACGCATCCGGGCGCTGTTGCGCGCCACACCGCCGCACGGCTACGTGGGCGCCTGCCTGGCCATCAAGGCGCTGGACACGCGCGGCTCGCTAGAGCGCATTGCCTGCCCCACCCTCGTCATGACCGGCGACCAGGACACCGGCGCACCGGTCGAAGTCGCGCGCGAGATCGCAACGCACATCCCGAACGCGCGCTTGAAAGTGATGTCCCACGCGGCCCATCTTGCCCCCGTCGAACAGGAGGAGGCCTTCCTCACCGCTCTGGATGAGTTCCTCGGGCACGCGGGATGCGAGAGTCAATGCGACACGCCGTAAGTCCCGTTTGCCGTGTCGATCACTGCGGGCGCCCCCCACACCGGGCGCCGGCCACCCGCCATATGGACGACGGTGGCCTGCAGCGTTCGATGCAGGCGCGGAAAGATCTGGTTACGCGATCACGACGCACGTCACACATTTCGCCTCGCATTTGCGAACTTTGTGGCCGATCATGAAGCCCAAGGGACAGATGGGCGGCACGATCATGGGTGGGAGTGGATCGGCTCTTGAAGTCATGGCCACGGGCCCCATCTACCCGGTGCAGCAGTAGAGCAGTCCCCACAACAGCAAGACGATTGACGCCTCGGAGGTGCACCATGCAAATGATCTACAACAGTGACAACTACTGTGTTGTCGAATTCGGTGCCGATGGCCAGCACGCCATGCTTTCCGCAGGCGGCTACGAGATCGTGGACAAAAACCTCAAGCGTGAAATCTTCCTCGGCGGCGAGCTGGCCGAGCATTTCCGCGAGGACGTGAAAAAGCTCATCGCGAGCGAGCCGACGGTCGAGGAGGTCGACGACTTCCTGGGCAAGTTCGACACCGTGATGACGCAGCCGGTCACGATGCACTGAACCGCCGGTGCGGGCCGCCCGCCCGCGTGACGCCTTCCAGAAAAACGCCCGGAGCTTGGCGCTGCCGGGCGTTTTTTCATGCGTGCATCGACTATCGCAGCGATAGTTTCTCTCTAGCACTGCTCCCACGGCAGCCCGGCATGGCGCCAGCCATTGAGCGTGTTGCGATGGCGCGTGGCATCGAGGTCGCCTTCAAAGCCGTGGCGCACGACGTAGACGTCGCTGAACCCCGCCTCTTCCAGCGCACGCGCGGCGGCCGCTGAACGGTTGCCGCTGCGGCAGATCAGCACGATCGGCCGGTCAAAGCCGTGGCCGGAAAGCTTGCGCACGGTGGGCACGAACTCGGGGTTCACCTCCCAGTGCGGCCCATCGTTCCACGACACATGGTGCGCGCCGGCCGGATGGCCCACGAACAGGTGCTCCATTTCACTGCGGCAGTCGATGAACAGCGCGGCGGGCGTGCGCTGCAGGAAGGCATGGGCGTCGGTGGGGTCAAGCAGTTGCATGGTGGCGATCAGGACGGGAAGACGGCGTGATGTCGATTATAGGAGCGCGATTGCCCACACCGCCGGCAAGTCATTGATGCGACTGGTAAAATCGGTCTTTGGCCGCAACTTTTCAACCATTGCCGGCCGACGCACCCCGGAGTCCCCCCATGTCCGCGTCCACCATTGCGCCCCTGCCCTATACCCGTGCCGCCACCCTGCCCGCGCTGCTGCGCGAGCGCATCCTGATCCTGGACGGCGCGATGGGGACCATGATCCAGCGCTACAAGCTGACCGAGGCGCAATACCGCGGCGAGCGCTTTGCCGACCACCCCATCGACGTGAAGGGCAACAACGAGCTGCTGCTGCTCACCCGCCCCGAGGTCATCCGCGAGATTCACGAGCAATACCTGGCCGCCGGCGCAGACCTGATCGAGACCAACACCTTCGGCGCCACCAGCATCGCGCAGGAAGACTACAAGATGGCGGATCTGGCCTACGAAATGAACGTCGTGGCCGCCCGCCTGGCGCGCGAGGCCTGCGACAAGTACAGCACGCCCGAGAAGCCGCGCTTTGTGGCCGGCGCGTTCGGCCCGACGCCCAAGACGGCCAGCATCTCGCCCGACGTGAACGACCCCGGCGCGCGCAACGTCAACTTCGACCAGCTGCGCGATGCGTATTACGAACAGGGCAAGGCGCTGCTCGAGGGCGGCGCCGACGTGTTCCTGGTCGAAACGATCTTCGACACGCTCAACGCCAAGGCGGCGCTGTTTGCCATCGATCAGCTGTTCGAGGACACCGGCGAGCGCGTGCCCGTGATGATCTCCGGCACGGTGACCGACGCCTCGGGCCGGATCCTCTCGGGCCAGACGGTAGAAGCGTTCTGGAACAGCCTGCGCCACGCCAAGCCGATCACCTTCGGCCTGAACTGCGCGCTGGGCGCGGCGCTGATGCGCCCGTACATCGCCGAGCTGGCGAAGATCTGCGACACGGCCGTCTCGTGCTACCCCAACGCGGGCCTGCCCAACCCGATGAGCGACACGGGCTTCGATGAAACGCCCGACGTCACATCGAGCCTGGTCGACGAGTTTGCCGCGGCCGGCCTGGTGAACCTGGTGGGCGGCTGCTGCGGCACCACGCCCGAACACATCAAGGCGATTGCCGAACGCGTCGCGAGCCGCAAGCCGCGCGCATGGCCGGGCCAGTACAAGGAAGCCGCCTGAGACCGCCATGACCGCGCGCATCGACAGCACCATCCCCGTGCTGGCCTCGCTGGACCTGCAGGAGTCTGCCCGCTTCTACACGGAGCGGCTCGGCTTTGCGCAAAGGCTGCTGGCGCCGGACTACCTGATCGTGCAGCGCGACGGCGCCGAACTCCATTTCTGGCTGTGCGACGACCGCCGCATCGCCGAGAACACCTCCTGCTACCTGCGCGTGCCGAACACGCAGGCGCTGTTTGAAGAATTCACCGCGCGCGGGCTTTCGCTCGCGCCGCCGGCGGTGCGGCCGTGGGGCATGAAAGAGCTCTACGTGATCGACCCGCACGGCAACCTGTTGAAGCTGGGCGAACACGCCCCCGCCTGACCGAACCCCGCACCATCATGACCGACCATCCCATGCGCCTCTCCGGCCTCGAACCGTTCAACATTGGCGAGGGTACGCTGTTCGTCAACGTCGGCGAGCGCACCAACGTCACCGGGTCCAAGGCGTTCGCGCGCATGATCCTCAACAGCCAGTTCGACGAGGCGCTGGCCGTGGCCCGCCAGCAGGTCGAAAACGGCGCACAGATCATCGACGTCAACATGGACGAGGCGATGCTCGACTCCAAGGCGGCGATGGTGCGTTTCCTGAACCTGATCGCCTCGGAGCCCGACATCGCGCGCGTGCCGATCATGATCGACTCGTCCAAGTGGGAGGTGATCGAGGCGGGCCTGAAGTGCGTGCAGGGCAAGGCGATCGTCAACTCGATCTCGCTCAAGGAAGGCGAAGACGCCTTTGCGCACCACGCCAAGCTCATCAAGCGTTACGGCGCCGCCGCGGTCGTCATGGCCTTCGATGAGCAGGGCCAGGCCGACACGTTCCAGCGCAAGACCGAGATCTGCAAGCGCAGCTACGACTTCCTCGTGAACGTGGTCGGCTTCCCGCCGGAAGACATCATCTTCGACCCGAACATCTTTGCGGTCGCCACCGGCATCGAAGAGCACAACAACTACGCGGTGGACTTCATCGAGGCCACACGCTGGATCAAGCAGAACCTGCCGTACGCGAAGGTCAGCGGCGGCGTATCGAACGTGTCGTTCTCATTCCGCGGCAACGACGTGGTGCGCGAGGCCATCCACACCGTGTTCCTGTACCACGCGATTCAGGCGGGCATGGACATGGGCATCGTCAACGCGGGCCAACTCGGCGTGTACGAGAATCTCGACCCCGAGCTGCGCGAGCGCGTGGAAGACGTGGTGCTCAACCGCCGGCCTGACGCGACCGACCGCCTGCTCGAGATTGCCGACCGCTACAAGGGCGGCGGCACGAAGCGCGAAGAGAACCTCGCATGGCGCCTCGAGCCGGTCGAGAAGCGCCTTGCCCACGCGCTCGTGCACGGCATCACCGACTACGTGGTCGAAGACACCGAGGAAGTGCGCCAGAAGATTGCCGCCGAGGGCGGCCGCCCGATCCAGGTGATCGAGGGCCCGCTGATGGACGGCATGAATATCGTGGGCGACCTCTTCGGCGCCGGCAAGATGTTCCTGCCGCAGGTGGTGAAATCCGCCCGCGTGATGAAGCAGGCCGTGGCCCACCTCATCCCGTTCATCGAGGAAGAGAAGCGCCAGATCGCCGCCGCCGGCGGCGACGTGCGCTCGCGCGGCAAGATCGTCATCGCCACGGTCAAGGGCGACGTGCATGACATCGGCAAGAACATCGTCACCGTCGTGCTCCAGTGCAACAACTTCGAGGTCGTGAACATGGGCGTGATGGTCCCGTGCAATGAGATCCTCGCGAAGGCGAAGGTGGAAGGCGCGGACATCATCGGCCTGTCGGGCCTGATCACGCCGTCGCTGGAAGAGATGGCCTACGTGGCCTCGGAAATGCAGCGCGACGAGTATTTCCGCGTGAGGAAGATTCCGCTGCTGATCGGCGGTGCAACGACGAGCCGCGTGCACACCGCCGTGAAGATCGCTCCGAACTACGAAGGCCCGGTGGTTTATGTGCCGGACGCCTCGCGCTCGGTGAGCGTGGCGTCGAGCCTGTTGTCGGATGACGGCGCCGCGCGCTATCTCGAAGAACTGCGGGCCGATTACGACCGCATCCGCACGCAGCACGCCAACAAGAAGGCCACGCCGATGGTGTCGCTGGCCGCCGCGCGCGCCAACAAGACGAAGATCGACTGGAGCCACTACACGCCGCCCAAGCCCAAGTTCATCGGCCGCCGCGTGTTCCGCAACTACGACCTCAACGAGCTCGCCCAGTACATCGACTGGGGCCCGTTCTTCCAGACGTGGGACCTGGCCGGCAAGTTCCCCGACATCCTCAACGACGAGATCGTCGGGGAATCGGCCCGCAAGGTGTTTTCCGATGGCAAGAGCATGCTCGCGCGCCTGGTCGCCGGGCGCTGGCTCACGGCCAACGGCGTGATCGCGCTGCTGCCCGCGAACACCGTCAACGACGACGACATCGAGATCTACACCGACGAATCGCGCTCGGAAGTCGCGCTGACCTGGCGCAACATCCGCCAGCAGAGCGAGCGCCCGATCATCGACGGCGTGATGCGCCCGAACCGCTGCCTGGCCGATTTCATCGCACCCAAGGACACCGGCATCGCCGACTACATCGGCCTGTTTGCCGTCACGGGCGGCATCGGGGTGCAAAAGCGTGAAGCCGCTTTTGAAGCCGACAACGACGACTACAGCGCGATCATGCTCAAGGCCCTGGCCGACCGCTTTGCCGAAGCCTTTGCCGAATGCCTGCACGCGCGCGTGCGCCGCGACCTGTGGGGCTACGCGCCGGACGAAGCGCTCGACAACGACGCGCTCATCCGCGAGGAATACAAGGGCATCCGCCCGGCGCCGGGCTATCCGGCCTGCCCCGAGCACACCGTCAAGCGCGACATGTTCCGTGTGCTCGACGCGCAGGAGATCGGCATGGGCCTGACCGACGCACTGGCCATGACGCCGGCCGCATCGGTGTCGGGCTTCTACCTGTCGCACCCGGAGAGCACGTACTTCACGATCGGGAAGATCGGGCAGGACCAAGTGGACGATATGGCGGCGCGCAGCGGCGAAGACCGCGCCTTTGTCGAACGCGCCCTGGCCCCGAATCTCTGAATCTGTGACAAGACGTTTAAGACATGGTGTGCGCCGCACCGTGTCTTACGCCTGCAAACCCTTGCCGGCGTTGGCGTTGATGGTGCTTCAAGAGGGGTGATGCTCTCATTACAAAGGCTTACACCCCCTAACAGTCGTAACCGGAAGGGCTCCTTACACTGAACCCATTCACTCGACGCACAGAGTGATGCCGCGACGAATCCCTCGCGTGGCCGTTCAGAATCAAAGGAGCCTCTCCATGAACAAGCTGCTGATCTCCCTGTCCGCCATCGCCATCGCTGCTGCCTCCGCTTACGCCAACGCGCAAACCCCGTCGGTGGGCGCAGGTGCGCAAGCCAACGGCACGGCCGCCGTCGCTCCGGTCCAGGCCAACGTCGGCACGGGCCTGAAGGCCGACGCAGGCGCCAAGCTGGACACCGAATCGGCCAAGACCCAGCTGAACAGCAAGGCCGAGCACGGCGCCAAGGCCGCCCACGAACACAAGGCCAAGTCGGAAGCCGCGCTGGACAAGACGACCGACAAGGTCGGCAAGTCGGTGAACAAGACCGAGAAGTCGGCAGCCAAGACGGCCAAGGACGCCAAGGCTGATCTCGCCGGCAACACCAACGTCGACGCCAGCGTGAACGGCGGTGCCGCCGCGCAAACCAAGTAACAGCGGTCGGCGGGGCGTCGGGTGCCCCACGGCGCACCCAGAGCCACAACGGGGCGGATTTCTCCGCCCCGTTTTCTTTGGCTCTGCGGCCGCGGGCACGTTGATTGCTCCCCTATGGGGCACATCGCATGTTGCGATTCATGCACATCCAGAGGCCTTTTATGGAAACGCAGACCACACCCCTCCAGCCCGTCGGCATGGGGGAGTCCGGTTTCACGCCACAGTCCGATACAATTGCTGTCGTATCGAACCAACAAGTGCGGCGTGAGCACGCGGGCAGTCCGCCGGCCGCGCCGTCCATAAGGAGCAGCATGATTCGCGTCCTGATTGCGGACGATCACGAAATCGTCCGTGCCGGCCTTCGGCAGTTCCTGTCCGAAGAGCGGGACATCGAAGTCGCGGGGGAAGCGGCCAGCGGGGAAGAGGTGATGGAGCAACTCCGCACCGGCGCCTTCGACGTCGTGGTGCTGGATATCTCCATGCCCGACCGCAACGGCATCGATACGCTCAAGCTGGTGCGCCAGCGCCATCCGGATCTTCCGGTGCTGATCCTCTCGACTTTTCCGGAAGATCAGTACGCGATCAACCTGATCCGCGCTGGTGCATCGGGCTACCTGACCAAGGAAAGCGCGCCGGACGAGCTCGTCAAGGCCATCCGCACGGTCTCGCAGGGGCGGCGCTATGTCAGCCCGACGGTGGCCGAACTGCTCATCGGCGGCCTGGAAAAACCGACCGACCAGCCGTTGCACCAGACGCTGTCCAAGCGCGAATTCCAGATCTTCTGCAAGCTCGCGCGGGGGCAGTCGGTGTCCGTCATCGCCGAAGAGCTGTTCCTCAGCGTCAAGACGGTCAGCACCTACCGCACGCGGATTCTCGAAAAGATGGGCATGAAATCAAATGCCGATCTGACCTACTACGCGATCAAGAACGGCCTGGTCGAGTGACACCGGGCGCGGCGTCCGAACCGCCCGCCACCCCGCAAAGCTTGCTGGCATGTAGGACAACGCCTGATACCACCCGGTGCGCCCGCTGGCTACCATCAACGCATGCTGGATCAAGCCGTCACCCTCTCCACCCGTGGCCTGCGCGTCCTTCTGATCGAGGATTCCCCCGTGCTTCGCGGCATGGTGCTCGAATACCTCAAGGCCTCCGCCTTCGTAGCGACGGTCGAGTGGGCAGACACGGAAGATTTGGCGCTGCGCCTGCTCGCGCAGGGTCACTACGATGTCGTCATCGTCGACCTGCAGCTGCGGCAGGGCAACGGATTCAAAGTCCTGCAGACGCTGCGCGACCAGGCCTCGCCGAGCGTGCGCATCGTCTACACCAACCACGCCCAGGTCCCGACCTACCGGCAGCGCTGCCTCGAAGCGGGCGCCAATTACTTCTTCGATAAATCGCTCGAGCTCGACAAGGTGTTCGAGGTCATCGAAGAACGCGCGGGTGTGGCGCGGCCACGCCACCAGCCTGCACAGCACTCCCCTCACGCGTAGGGGGTGCGCCTGCGGACCTGTTGGCGCGCATCGCCCAGTCGCCCAGGCCCATGCCGCTTTCCACGGTTTCTCACCCCAAGGAGCGTTCGATGAAGACCCTGTGTGCCGCACTTGCGCTGACGTGCGTTTTCCTGGCCGGCTGCAACACCATGGCGGGCGCCGGCAAGGACATCCAGACTGGCGGTCAGAAGCTGGAGAATGCCGCCGACAACACCAAGCAGAAGATGTAGCCGCCTGCGCCGCGCAACACGACAAAAGCCCCACGACGGGGCTTTTTCATTGGGCGGCCGGGCCGCATCATGCCGGCGCCGCGCCGCCGGGCAAGGCCTGTAGACCGCTGGCGTCCGGGTGGACAAGAACGGCATCGTTGGAGGGCAGCTCAACGATGATCGTGACGCCGCCACCGGGCATCGAATCGATCGTAAGCGTACCGCCCAGCGCGATGGCGCGCTGCTCCATCCCGAGCAGGCCGTGATGGCCGACCATGCGCCTGCGCTCGATGTCGGCAGGAAAACCGCGGCCGTTGTCGCGCACGCGCAGGCGCACGCCATCCTCGCTGGCATCGAGCGCCACCGACACGGTGGTCGCATGCGCATACTTGGACGCGTTCGTGAGCGATTCCTGCACGATGCGATACAGCGCGATGGCTGCGTCGTCGGTCAGCTGCGGCATCTCGTCGGGGAGGCTAACCTCGGTATGCCAGCCGTTGCGCGTGCCGACGTCCTGGGTGAGCTGGGTCAACGCTTCGGCCAGGCCCAGGTTCAGCAGGATGGTCGGGCGCAGATCTTCGATCAGGCGGCGCTTGATCTGAATGCCCTGATCCACATGCGCCATCACGCGCGTAATTTTTTCGCTCACTGCCGGCTCGCTGGCATGGATGCGTGAACGCAGCCAGTGGAGGTCCATCTTGGTCGCGGTGAGGATCGCCCCCAGTTCGTCGTGCAGCTCGCGCGCCAGGCGCGTCTTCTCGTCTTCGGTCACGCGCTGCAGGTGCGCGGCCAGATCGGACAACTGGCGCGTGCGCTCGCGCACCATGCGGTCGAGCTTCTGACTTTCTTCCTCGGCCTTGTCGCGCTCCTGCTCGGTGGCGGCGAGGCGCTTGGCGTGCTGCATGCCAAGCACGACCAGCAGGATGATGTTGACCGCCGTGATGAGCGCAATGCCATAGCGCGAAAGCGCCAGGTCGCGCTCGGCATGTTCGAGGCTGCGGGCCACCGTGGCGATCTCCCGCTGGCGCAGGCGGTCCAGCCCCTGGCGCACGGCTTCCATCGACGCCTTGCCGAAGTCGGTGCGCACGAGGTCGAGCGCCACCTCCAGATCGCGCTTGCCGTAGATCAGCGTGAGCTCCATTTCAGTGAGCTTGCGGCTGACCTGCAGCGCCGTCTCTGAAAACAGCTTGAGCGCGTCGGGGTCGTTGGCGTAGTGGTCGCGGATCTCGGCCATCAGCGCATGGATGTGCGGGATGGCCTTGTTGTAAGGGTCGAGGTATTCGTCCTTGCCCGTAAGGAGGAAGCCGCGCTGCCCGGCTTCGGCGTTGACCAGCTCGGCCAGCAGTTCGTTGATGGCGGTTTCCGCCTGCTGCGACTGAATCACCTGCCGGTAGCCCTGGCTGAGGCGGACGTTGCCCGTCTCCGAGGCAATGAGCACCCCGAGCGTGAGCAGAATGCCGCCGGCAAGCAGCAGGGTGGAGCGCAAGGATGACCGCATGTCTGCAGACCCGTGTGGAACGCGTCAGGCCGCCCGACGCGGCGCGCGTTGCATATGTGTTTTTGGTAGGGGGCATGATACTCCGTGGGCACCCCGCACGGCACTTGGGGCACACCCGGCCCAGGCACGCGGCGTGCGTGGGACTACACCGCAGCACAGGCTCGCTGCACCACCTCGCGCAGCGGCCTGTATTTCAACCTGATCCGGAGGCAACGACATGCTGAAATGGGCTCTGATCTTCGCCATCATTTCCGTGGTGGCCGGCGTGCTGGGCTTTACCGGCATCGCCGCAGGCGCGGCGAGTATCGCCAAGGTCCTGTTCTTCATTTTCGTGGTGCTGTTCGTGCTGTTCCTCATCCTGGGCCTGACCGTCTTCAAGGCCGTGGACTAGCGTGGCGTCGGGTCCATGTCTTGCTAGCCAGTGTGGCAGACGCCCTGTCTTTCTTCACGAAAGCGAACGCCCAATGACCCCCGCGCCGCGGTGCCTGCCTCCCGCGGCGCCATGACCGAGGAATCCCGCCATGTCTCTTTTTGCCAGCCAACGCGTACGCAGCCGAGTCGATGACGTCAACGAACGTGCACACCGGGCCCTGAGCAGCGCCGGCGACGCCATCGACGACGCCCGCCATGCCGCCAACCCCGCCGTGCAGGACGTGCAAAAACTGCTGCGCTCCCTTGAAGACGCCATCCAGACACTGACCGACGAAGGCGGCACGGAGGCCAGGAGGGCGCGCAACGCCATCCAGGCGCGCGCCGAGCAGTTGCGCCGCGCGGCCAACGATCGCGCCCATCAGGCGCGCGAAACCATGGACTGGGCCCTGGACCGCACTGAAGACACCATCGCCTCGGCGCCGTTCCGGTCGGTGGGGGTCGCCGTGGCGGTCGGCGCAGTGATCGGCCTGGCCCTGGCGCTCGCCAGCGGCGGCCGGCGCGGTGCCGACGAATAAGCCGGCACACCGGAGACGCAAGACGCCCTTTTCCGAGACCCTGCAGGAGTATCCGCATGACCCAAACCAACGCTGCAGACAGCCCGTTTCTCATCGATATCAAGGCGCTGCGCGAACGTGCCCGCAAGCACATCCAGGACGGCGCCGTGACCGGCGACTACAAGGCCGACCGTGAGACGGTGCTCCGGCTGCTCAATGAAGCGCTGGCGACGGAGCTGATCTGCGTGCTGCGCTACCGGCGCCACCACTTCATGGCCAAGGGCATCAACGCCGAGCCCATCGCCGAAGAATTCATGGTGCACGCCACCGAAGAGCAGCAACACGCCGACAAGATCGCCGCACGCATCGTGCAGCTGGGCGGCGAGCCGAACTTCAACCCGGAAGGCCTGTCCACGCGCAGCCATTCGGAATACGTGGAAGCCGATGGCCTGGTCGACATGATCAAGGAGAATCTGGTGGCCGAGCGGATCGCCATCGACAGCTACCTCGAGATGATCCGCTACATCGGCGACCGCGACCCGACCACGCGGCGCGTGCTGGAAGAGATCCTGGCCGTGGAGGAAGAGCATGCCGACGAACTCGCCGACATGCTGCCCCAGGCCGGCACGCAGACGCAGTAAGACGAGATACCGGCGCAACGCGTCAGCCCCCTCCCCGCTCCCGGCCCGCGTGGCCGGATGCCCGGACCACCTTCGGCGGTGGCCGGGCATTTTTTTGAGCGTCTGACGACCCCTCGCTGCGCAACGTCAGCCGCCCGGTCCGCGCTCAGACGCCCCAGAGCACGTTCGCGCCTTCCTTCTGCGATTCCTCCAGCATGTGCAGCAGCGGATAGGCGCGCTGGCCGAGGTGCGGCGGCTCTTCCTCGCCGTCGCCCTCTTCATTGGCGGCCAGCTCGGCCACCTGGATGTGCGCGTGGTGCGTGTCGTCCTTGATGGCGCGCTTGAGGCGTTCGATGGCGTGCGGCATCTCTTCGGGCGTGATGACGCCGCGCTCACCCAGCGTCTTGCCGATCACGCCCAGCAGCACCATGGCGAGATCCTTCTGCATGGAGAACTTTTGCGAAGCGTGCGAGGTAAAGGTGATCATGATTTCTTGGTTCCCTTGGTTGGGTCATGGGTGCCGCAGATTGCCACGGCGGGAGGCAGGTGCCCCTCGGATACCTCTGAGACCGCGGCTCACCTGATAAAATTTCGTACTTTTCCCCGAACAACGCAACTGGCCGCGCCAGAACGGGATTTCAACCTGTTTCAGCACTGCCGGCGCCATGGTTTTCCTATGCTGCCCTCCCATAAACAGACGATCGCCCAACTGCTGTCCGACGCCGTCGGCTCCCTGCTGCCCGAAGGCCAAGCCCGACCGGAGATCGTCCTGGAGCGCCCCAAGCAGGCGGCGCATGGCGACATCGCCTGCAACGTCGCGCTGCAACTGGCCAAGCCGCTGGGCAAGAACCCGCGCGAACTGGCCAGCGGCATTGCCGACGCCATCCGCGCCGATGCCCGCGGCCAGCGCCTCGTTTCGGCCGTGGAAATCGCCGGCCCCGGCTTCATCAACCTGCGCCTGTCGCCCGCCGCGCGTGCCGACGTGATTGCCGCCGTCTTCGCAGAAGGCGACCGCTATGGCGCCGCGAACACGCATGACGGCGCGCCGGTGCTGGTGGAGTTCGTCTCGGCCAACCCGACCGGCCCGCTGCACGTGGGCCACGGCCGGCAGGCCGCGCTGGGCGATGCGCTCGCCAGCCTGCTCGACTGGCAGGGCCACAAGGTCCACCGCGAGTTCTACTACAACGACGCGGGCGTGCAGATCCACAACCTGGCCGTCTCGGTGCAGGCCCGCGCGCGCGGCTTCAAGCCGGGCGACGCCAACTGGCCCGAAGCCGCTTACAACGGCGATTACATCGCCGACATCGCCGCCGATTACCTCGCTGGCAAGACCGTGCGCGCCTCCGACGGCGAACCGGTGACCGGCGCCGGCGACGTCGAAGACCTCGAAGCCATCCGCCGCTTTGCCGTCACGTACCTGCGCAACGAGCAGGACATCGACCTGCAGGCCTTCGGCGTGAAGTTCGACCGGTACTACCTGGAGTCGTCGCTCTATACCGAGGGCAAGGTGCAGCAGACCGTCGACGCGCTGATCGCCGCCGGCAAGACGTACGAGCAGGAAGGCGCGCTGTGGCTGCGCACCACCGACGACGGCGACGACAAGGACCGCGTCATGCGCAAGTCCGACGGCGCCTACACCTACTTCGTGCCGGACGTGGCGTACCACACCACCAAGTGGGCGCGCGGCTTCAAGCAGGTCATCAACGTGCAGGGCAGCGACCACCACGGCACCATCGCCCGCGTGCGCGCCGGCCTGCAGGGCCTGAACATCGGCATCCCGAAGGGCTACCCCGACTACGTCCTGCACAAGATGGTCACGGTGATGAAGGACGGCGCCGAGGTGAAGATCTCCAAGCGCGCCGGCTCGTACGTGACCGTGCGCGACCTGATCGAATGGTCCAACGGCGATGCGGAATCCGAAGCCGGCGTGGATACCATCCGCGCCTGCGTGGAAGCCGGCGATCCGAACTGGCCGGCCCGCTTCACGCGCGGGCGCGACGCCGTGCGCTTCTTCCTGCTGTCGCGCAAGGCCGATACCGAATTCGTCTTCGATGTCGACCTCGCGCTCAAGCAGAGCGACGAGAACCCGGTGTACTACGTCCAGTACGCCCACGCGCGCATCTGCTCGGTGTTCGAGCGTGCCGGCATGGACCCCGCTTCGCTCAACGGCGCCGACCTGACCCCGGTGACCGGCCCCGACGCCAGCCCGCAGGCCATCGCCCTGGTGCAGCGCCTGGCAGCCTTCCCCGACATGCTGGCCGACGCCGCCCGCGAACTGGCCCCGCACGCCGTGGCCTTCTACCTGCGGGATCTGGCGGGCGACTTCCACGCGTTCTACAACGCCGACCGCGTGCTGGTGGACGACGAGGCCATCAAGCGCGCCCGCCTGGCGCTGCTCGCCGCCACGCGCCAGGTGCTGCGCAACGGCCTGGCGGTCATCGGCGTCTCGGCTCCACAGAAGATGTAAGCGAACGCATCGCGCCGCGCACTTGTCCAGGCGCACGGCAGCGCGCAACACGGCGCTCTTATAATCGGGTCCATTCAGAAGGATCGACATGGCACGCAATACGCAATCTTCCCGTGGCCGCTCGCAGTGGGGCGGCACGTTTCTGGGTCTGGTGCTGGGACTGATCGTCGGTTTGGCGATCGCCGTGGTGGTGGCGGTCTACATCACCAAGGCGCCGGTCCCGTTCGTGGCGCGCAATGGGGCGCAGCCCAAGCCGAGCGAACCGGGCAATGTGGTGGCCCCGCTGCCGGCGCCGGCCCAAACCGCTCCGCAAGCCAGCGGTACGCAGCCGGCCGATCCGAACGCACCGCTGTGGAGCCGCGTGCCGGCCAAACCTGTCGACCAGGCCCCGGAGGCGAACAACCCGCCGCCGGGCATCACCATCCGCCCGGCCCAGCCACAGCCCGGTACGGCCACGCAACCGGCCAGCACGCCGGCCGCCAGGCCGCCCAAGACTGCCACACCGCCTGAAAAGCCGGTGGCCGACCCGATTGCCGAAATCGCCCGCCAGGATGCCGCCAAGACCGGCTACTTCCTGCAGGTCGGCGCTTACAAGTCGGCCGAGGATGCCGAGCGCCAGAAGGGCAACCTGGCCATGCAGGGCTTTGAAGCCAAGGTGACCCAGCGTGAAGTGAACGGCACCACCATGTATCGCGTGCGCCTGGGCCCGTTCAACTCGCTGGACGAGATGACCGCCGTGCGCGGCCGTCTGCAGTCCTCGGGCGTGGAATCGTCGGTCATCCGCTTCGCCCGCCAGTGACAGGAAATCGCGCAGCCTCCTGAACCCGCAGGGCTGCCGCAAGTCAGAAGCCTGAGGTTCCGATTTCCGGTCGTCCTACGCTCTACTTCCATCCACCATGAATAAAATCGCTGCTTTCCTGATTGCGCTGGCCACCGGCGCCGGCCTGTTGATGACTGCCCCGGCGCAAGCCGAGCCCGTGGCCGGCAAGGACTATCAAGTGCTCCAGCCTGCACAGCCGGTGCCGGCAGGCAAGATCGAGGTGACCGAGTTCTTCGGCTACTGGTGCCCGCACTGCAACCACTTTGAAAACACGTGGGAAGCCTGGAGCGCCAAGCAAGGCAAGGACGTGGTGATCAAGCACGTACCCGTCGCATTCAACAACGACGCGCGCCTCGTCCCGTACTCGCGCATCTATTACGCGCTCGAGGCGATGGGCAAGCTGCAGGCCAAGAGCAGCAAGGGCATGTCAATGCACGCGCGCGTGTTTGACGCCATCCACGGCGCGGACCGCCTCAACATCCGCGGCACCAAGGACGAGCAGGACAAGACCGTCGGCGACTTTGCGGCCAAGGAAGGCCTCGACCGCAAGGCCTTCATGGATGCCTACAACTCCTTCAGCGTGAGCTCCAATGTGTCGCGCGCCAACCAGTTGACCGAGCAATACCGCATCCAGGGCGTGCCGACCGTCGTGGTGCAGGGCAAGTACGTGGTGTCGCCCGACGAAGCCGGCGGCTACGTGAAGACCGTGCAAACGCTCGACTATCTCGTCCAGCAGATCCGGGCCGGCAAGATGTAATGGCGCACCGCGCCCGGCATGCCGCGGCGCTACCGCTTGGCCGACGCCCGCCGCTGTGCGGGCGTTTTTTGTACGCCAGCCGCTTTTCCACCAGGACATCGACATGAGCCAGACCGTTTTCATCACCGGCGCGTCCAGCGGCATCGGGCAGGCGCTGGCACGCCAGTACGCCGCCCAGGGCGCCACGCTTGGCCTCGTGGCCCGGCGCATCGACGCGCTCCAGGATTTCGTGCACACGCTGCCGGCGAACATTCAAAGCCACTGCCATTGCTATGCCGCCGACGTGCGCAGCGCCGAATCGATGCGCGACGCGGCGCAAGCCTTCATCGCAACGGCCGGCGTGCCTGATGTGGTGATCGCCAACGCCGGCATCTCGGTCGGCACCGACCTGCGCGAGGCCGGCGACCTGAACGCCTTTGCGGCCGTCATGGACACCAACTGGATGGGCGTGCTGAACACGTTCCAGCCATTCGTCCAACCCATGCTTGCGCGCGCAAGGCCCGGGCGGTCCGGTGGCACGCTGGTGGGCGTTGCCAGCGTAGCCGGCGTACGCGGCCTGCCGGGCGCGGCCGCGTACAGCGCTTCCAAGTCGGCCGTCATCAAACTGATGGAGAGCCTGCGCGTGGAGTTCGGCCGGCGCGGCCTCCGGGTCGTGACGATCGCGCCCGGCTACATCCGTACGCCGATGACGGAACACAATCCGTATCCGATGCCGTTCCTGATGCCCGCAGACCGCTTTGCGCAGAAGGCGGTGCATGCGATCCATCGCGGCGTGCGTTTCACCGTGCTGCCATGGCAGATGGGCATCGTCGCCCGGCTGCTGCACGTCCTCCCGAACTGGCTCTACGACGTGGCCTTTGCGCGCGCCCCGCGCAAGCCTCGCAAACCCGAGATTTCCTGATGATGTTTACCGACGCGCTAGGGGTTGCGCATGTACCGGTCGACACCACGCCGCGCATCGCGAGCCTGGTGCCCTCGATCACCGACCTGCTGTTCTCGCTCGGCCTCGGCGACCAACTCGTCGCCCGCACCGGCTTCTGCATCCACCCGCGCGAAGCCGTGCGCAACGTGCCCAAGGTGGGCGGCACCAAGACCGTCAAGCTGGACCGCCTCCGCGAGCTGGCACCCACGCACGTCATCGTCAACATCGACGAAAACACGCGCCCGACCGTCGACAAGCTGCGCGAGTTCATCCCGGACATCGTCGTCACGCATCCGTGTGCGCCGGAGGACAACCTCGCGCTGTACCAGCTGCTGGGTGGCATCTTCCACCGCGAGGCGCAGGCGCAGAAGCTCTCCGACGCGCTCGTGCAGGAGCTCGACGCCCTGCGCGGCCGTCATTTCCTGCCGCGCCGCGTGCTGTACGCCATCTGGCAGGACCCATGGATGACGGTGTCGCGCGACACCTACATCTCGCGCATGCTCAAGCTGGTCAATTTCCACACGTGGCCGGAAGATGTCGCGCCCGTGCAATGCGGCATCGAGAAGAGCGGCGATTGCGCCCGCCCGAACCGGCCCGACACGCGCTATCCGACCTTCCGCTGGAGCAGCGACGTCGTGCGCAACATCGACTGCGTGCTGCTCTCCACCGAGCCTTACAGCTTTACCGAAGAGCATGTCGACGCGCTGGAAAAGCAGATCGGCAAGCCGGTCTATCTCGTGGATGGCGAGATGGTGTCGTGGTACGGCAGCAAGGCCATCGAAGGCGCGCGATACCTGGGCGAGTTCGCGAAGGCGCTGCGCTGAAAAAAACCCGCCGGTTGGCGGGTTTCTTGTCGGCCGACGCGACGCCCTATCGCACGAACCCGTAGTCGTACTCCACCTTGGCAATGCGCAGGTGATACGACGCGTACCATTGCTCGCGCCCTAGTTTCTGCGCAGCCAGGTGGTCGCTCTGGTTCTTCCACTCGCGAATCGCCTCGAGCGACGACCAGTACGACACCGTGATGCCGGGCCGCCCCTGCGCGGTCGCCGCTTCGTCGCGTACAGATTCGATGCCGAGGAAGCCGGGCATGTTGCGCGCCAGCTCCACCATGCGGTCGGCCATCGCGCCGTAGCCGGTGTCGCCGTCGGTGCGCGTGGAAGCGAAGATCACCGCGTAGTACGGCGCCGTGGGGGTCTGCGCGGGAAACGGCAATACGACGGCGCTGTCGTCGAGAACGTCGTGCTGCTCAGCCATGGGAGCTCCGGATGTTGGGTCAGCTTGCTGCGTGGAACCGAACGATACCGTCGGCGCCGGTTTCGCGCACCAGTTCGCCTTGATGCCACAGCGCATGCAGGTGGGCAAGCGCCTCGCCCATCGCGAAGGTCATCTGGTGCACGTCGAACTGGCGCTTGAAGATGACGTTGACGATGTCGCGCGCGGATTGCGGCGCGCGGCGGCAGGCCGCCAGCGTGTCGGCCAGGCGATCGGCATGGTGATCGCGCAGTTGGCGGATGCGCGTGTGCAGCCCGCGGAACGGCCGCCCGTGCGACGGCAGGATCAGCACATCGGCGGGCAGCGGCTCGTATTTGCCGAGCGAATCGAGATACAGCGTCAGCGGATCGGCCTCGGGCTCGAGGTCGAACACGCTCACGTTGGTGGAGATGCGCGGCAGGACCATGTCGCCGGAGATGAGCACGTTGGCGTCTTGGCTATAGAGCGCGACGTGCTCGGGCGCATGGCCGAAGCCGGTGATGACGCGCCAGCCGTGCGCGCCGATGGTGACGACGTCGCCGTCCATCAGGCGGCGGTACTGGCCGGGCACGCCGGGCACCAGGGTGCTGTAGTAATCCTTGCGATTGCGGATGCGTTCGATCGCGTCGGCGTCGGTGAGGCCGTGGCGCTCGAAGTGGCGCGCGGCAAATTCGCCGCCGGCATTCGATGCGCCGGTGCCGCCGACGAGCATGCGCGCGAAGGCGTAATCGCCCAGGCTCATCCACAGGCGCACGTTCCAGCGGTTGTGGTCGCCGCCCTCGCATAGCCAGGTCGACAGGCCGACGTGATCCGGATGGCAGTGGGTGACCAGCACGCGCAACACCGGCAGGCCATCGAGGTGGTTCGCGAAGATCGTTTCCCAGTACCCGCGAATCGCTTCGTGGTTGATGCCGCAATCGACGATCGTCCAGCCATCCTGCCCGTCCTGCCGATCGCGCAGCAGCCAGAGGTTGATGTGATCGAGTGCGAAGGGCAGCGGCATGCGCAGCCAGTAGATGCCAGGCGCGACCTCAAAGCGCGTGCCGCCTTCGGGCAGCGTGTCGCCAAACGGGTAGTCGAGTTGGTGTTCGAGCGCGTTCATGGGTGGGTGGCCTCGGTCGCCGCCTTGGGTCGGGCGGTCTGTCGTGATTGCGGTTTGGCGCCATTGACGCTAACGTTAACGTCAATTCGCCGTCGGTCCTCCATCTTAAGCGAAAACTTAAGCGGCTTGCCCGGCGCACGCCCCATCACACCGCCCTCTGCTGTATGTCCGCCTCCACTCCGTCTGCCGCCGCCGAGCTTGGCGCCGATCTCGAATCGGTCGATGCCAGCGACGCTGCCGACACCCGCTACACCATCACGGACCTCGCCCGCGAATTCGACATCACGCCACGCGCCATCCGCTTCTACGAGGACCAGGGCCTGCTGGCGCCCGACCGCCAGGGCCCGGGCGGACGCCGCCGGGTGTATTCGGCGCGCGAGCGCACGCGCCTGAAGCTGACCTTGCGCGGCAAGCGGCTCGGCCTGTCGCTGGGCGAGATCAAGGAAATCCTCGACCTGTACGAATCGCCGCGCGATACGGTGCCGCAGCTGGAGCGCTTTCTGGCGTCGCTCGCGCAGCATCGCGCCGTGCTCACGCAGCAGTTGGAAGACCTCAACGCCCAGTTGGCCGAGATCGACCAGCACGAGCGCCAATGCCGCCGCCTGCTGGAGAGCGCCCAGGCCGGCCATACCAGGCCGCCCAGGCGACGCAAGGCCGCGTGATCCGGTATCTTACGTATTTGACGTTTACGTAAACGTCAATACAATACGCAGCATCCTGCAACACCCTCCCGGCAGGGTGCGCCCGTCACAAGCGGCGCGGACCGCACAACGCCAGATCACCACCCAGAGACACGCGCGGCCTGACTCCATGCACGCGCCCAAGGAGACGACCATGATTGAACTGCCCGGCCTGAAATTCGACTTGGGCGAAGACATCGAGATGCTGCGTTCGGCCGTGCGCGACTGGGCGCAGGCCGAGCTGGCGCCGCGTGCGGAGGAAATCGACCGCACCGACCAGTTTCCGATGGACGCGTGGCGCAAGATGGGCGAGCTGGGTGTCCTCGGCATCACGGTGGCCGAGGAATACGGCGGCGCGAACATGGGCTATCTCGCGCACATGATCGCCATGGAAGAAATCAGCCGGGCGTCGGCATCGGTGGGCCTGTCGTATGGCGCGCACTCGAACCTGTGCGTGAACCAGATTCACCGCAACGGCACCCCGGCGCAGAAGGCCAGGTACTTGCCCAAGCTGGTTTCCGGCGAGTGGATCGGCGCCCTGGCGATGAGCGAGCCGAATGCCGGCTCCGACGTCGTGAGCATGAAGCTGCGCGCGGAGCGCAAAGGCGACCGCTACGTGCTCAACGGCACCAAGATGTGGATCACCAACGGCCCCGACTGCGACGTGCTCGTCGTCTACGCCAAGACGGAACCCGAACTGGGTGCGCGCGGCATGACGGCGTTCATCGTCGAGAAGGGCATGAAGGGCTTCTCGGTGGCGCAGAAGCTCGACAAGCTCGGCATGCGCGGCTCGCACACGGGCGAACTCGTCTTCGACAACGTCGAAGTGCCGGCCGAAAACATCCTCGGCCAGGAAAACGGCGGCACCAAGGTGCTGATGAGCGGCTTGGATTATGAGCGCGCGGTGCTCTCCGGCGGCCCGATCGGGATCATGCAGGCCTGCATGGACGTGGTCACGCCGTACATCCACGACCGCAAGCAGTTCGGCCAGAGCATCGGCGAATTCCAGCTCATCCAGGGCAAGATGGCCGACATGTACACCACGCTGCAGGCGTGCCGTGCGTACCTGTACACGGTCGGCAAGAACCTCGATTCGCTGGGCCGCGACCACGTGCGACAGGTGCGCAAGGACTGCGCCGGCGTGATCCTCTACACCGCCGAGAAGGCCACCTGGATGGCCGGCGAAGCGATCCAGATCCTGGGCGGCAACGGCTACATCAACGAGTTCCCGACCGGCCGCCTGTGGCGCGACGCGAAACTTTACGAGATCGGCGCCGGCACGTCGGAAATCCGCCGCATGCTGATCGGCCGCGAGCTGTACGCAGAGACGATGTGAGCGGCGAGCCCGGGCTGGGATGACGGGAGGGCACAAGAGGCCCTATGCAAAACGGATAAGGAGCGAATGCAGGACAGCGAAGCCCATACAATCTAGGTTGTTGCAGCTCGCGACACCTTGCTTCGGCTCCCCCCACCCGCTCGCGCACGCCATGTCCCATTTCCCCAAGCTCCTCTCGTCGCAGATCGCCTTTGACGTCGCGCGCACGATGCTCGACGGCTTCGACAAGCACTACCGCTTGTTCCGGGAGGTGTGCGTGCAGGCCAAGGCGGCCTTCGAACGCGGGGACTGGGCACAGATGCAGCAGCTCCAGCGCGACCGCATCGCGTATTACGACGAGCGCGTGCGTGAAGCGTCCGTCATCCTGGAAGACGAATACGACGCCGAGAACATCGACGACGAAATCTGGCGCCAGATCAAGCTGCACTACATCGGCCTGCTGACCAACCATCACCAGCCGGAACTGGCCGAGACCTTCTTCAACTCGGTGTGCACGCGCATCCTGCACCGTTCGTACTTCAACAACGATTTCATCTTCGTGCGGCCGGCCATCTCGACCGAGTACATCGAGAACGAGGAATCGCCCACCAAGCCGACCTATCGCGCCTACTACCCCGGCTCGCGCGAGGGCCTGGGGGACTGCTTCGAGCGCATCGTGCACAACTTCCAGCTCGAGGCGCCTTTCGAAGACCTGCGCCGCGACATCGGCTACCTGATCCGCGCGGTGGAAGAGCATTTCGGCGACTACCGCATCGCGCCGAATTTCCAGATCCATGTGCTGTCGTCGCTGTTCTTCCGCAACACGGCGGCGTACATCATCGGACGCGTGATCAACGGCGACAAGACGTATCCGCTGGCGGTGCCCATCATGCGCAATGCCGACGGCTCGCTGCGCCTGGACACCGTGCTGCTGCGGCCCGAGCAGCTGATGATCCTGTTCTCGTTCACGCACTCGTATTTCATGGTGGACATGGAAATCCCGTCCGCCTACGTGACCTTCCTGCGTGACCTGATGCCGCGCAAGCCGCGCGCAGAGATCTATACCTCCCTCGGCCTGCAGAAGCAGGGCAAGAACCTGTTCTATCGCGACTTCCTGCACCACCTGCAGCACTCGTCGGACAAGTTCATCATCGCGCCCGGCATCAAGGGCCTCGTGATGCTGGTGTTCACGCTGCCGTCGTACCCGTACGTCTTCAAGGTCATCAAGGACTACTTCCCGCCGCCCAAGGAGACCACGCGCGAGCTGATCAAGAGCAAGTACCAGCTCGTCAAGCGGCACGACCGCGTGGGGCGCATGGCCGATACGCTGGAGTATTCCGACGTGGCGTTCCCGCTCTCGCGCTTTGACGATGCGCTGATCAGGGAGCTGGAAAAGCACGCGCCGTCGATGGTGGAGTACCAGCGCGCCGCCGATGGCAGCGAAGAGATCGTCATCCGCCACGTCTACATCGAGCGCCGCATGACGCCGCTGAACATCTGGCTGCAGGAAGGCACGGATGCGCAGGTCGAGCACGGCATCATCGAATACGGCAACGCCATCAAGGAGCTGATCGCCGCGAACATCTTCCCCGGCGACATGCTGTACAAGAACTTTGGTGTGACGCGCCACGGCCGCGTGGTCTTCTACGACTACGACGAGATCGAATACCTGACGGACTGCAACATCCGCCGCGTGCCGCAGCCGCGCAACGAAGAGGAAGAGATGTCGGGCGAGGTCTGGTACAGCGTCGGCCCGCACGACATCTTTCCGGAGACGTACCGCACGTTCCTGCTCGGCGACCCGCGCGTGCGCGAGGCGTTCCTCAAGCACCACGCAGATTTCTTCGACCCCGCCATGTGGCAGGCATACAAGGACCGCCTGCTGTCCGGCCAGACACACGACTTCTATGCGTATGACGCGAGCGAACGCTTCGTCAACCGCTACGGCGCCAAGGCACCGGACGGCGACGCGCAGGACAGCAGCACGCTGCAACGCGCCGCCTGACTCTCTCAACAAGACAACAAACCATGCCACATCGCATCAAGGAACTGTTCGAAAACAACCGCAAGTGGGTCGAGCGGGTCAACGCCGAAGACCCGGCGTTCTTCTCCAACCTGGCCAACCAGCAGAACCCCGAATACCTGTGGATCGGCTGCTCGGATTCGCGCGTACCGGCCAACCAGATCATCGGCCTGCCGCCGGGGGAGGTGTTCGTCCACCGCAACATCGCCAACGTGGTGGTGCACTCGGACCTGAACTGCCTGTCGGTGCTGCAGTTTGCGGTGGAGGTGCTGAAGATCCGGCACATCACCGTGGTGGGCCACTACGGCTGTTCAGGCGTGAAGGCCGCGCTGACGAAGCAACGCTTCGGGCTGGCGGACAACTGGATTCGTCACGTGCGGGATGTGGCCGAACAGCATGAAACGTATCTGGGCACGGTGGTCCGCGACCAGGATCAGCACGACCGGCTGTGCGAGTTGAACGTGATCCATCAGGTCAACAACGTGTGCCTCACGACGATCGTGCAGGACGCGTGGGAGCGCGGGCAGCCGCTGACTGTGCATGGGTGGATTTACGGCGTGAAGGATGGGCTGCTGCGCAATCTGGGGATGGCGGCGAGTTCGAATGAGGAACTGCATGCGCAGCTTGCTGATGCTTGGAAGAACTATGGGAAGGAAGGGAGTGTGCCTAGTCCGGTGGGGTTTTGAGCTTTTGCTTTTTTGAGGAATGGATTTGATGTTGGTGGTTCATCCTCCTCTCGTACCCTGCCGGGCACGACCTACTTTTCTTTGTCTTGCCAAAGAAAAGTAGGCAAAAGAAAGGCGCGCCCGAGA